>NZ_JANLOA010000007.1:0-116878 GCF_025466035.1 Pseudomonas sp. 20P_3.2_Bac5
GCGAGCTTGCTCGCGAAGGGCTGCATAAAACGCTAACTGACTGACATTAGGCCTGGCCCCGGTTTTTTCGTTCAGGCGACAGCGGTATCGATCAGGTACAGGCTGTGGCCGGCGACATCCTTGGCGTGGTGCTTGGCCTGCGAGGCGAGGTCGGCCAACTGGTCGGCATCGAGCTGCGCGCAGGCTTCCGGGCGCAACTGCACGACACCGATGGACAGCGACAGCAGGGGAAATTCCTGACGCTGGCCGAGGCGGTTGTGCGCAATGAAACAGCCGGCTTCCACATGCTCGGCGCGGTAGAAACGCCGGCATTGCTTTTGAAAGTCCTCCAGCAGCACGTTCAGGCGCTGCTCCCAATCCAGTGAGCCGAGCACCAGCATGAAATCGTCGCCGCCGATATGTCCGACGAAATCCCGGGCCGGATCCACGCGATCATTCAGGCACTGGGCCAGGCACAACAAGACTTCATCGCCCCGGGCGTAGCCGTAGATATCGTTGAAGGGCTTGAAGCTGTCGATGTCGACGTAGCAGATTGCCGCCTTGCGCTGCTGCTGCAGCAAGCGGGTCAGGCACTGCTTGATCGGCACGTTGCCCGGCAGCAGGGTCAGCGGGTTGGCATAGCGAGCCTGCTGGATCTTCTGCTCGGTGATCAGCTTGAGCACGTCGATGACCCGCCCCAGACCAACGTAGCGGCCGAGGTGGGTAATGATGAAATCTTCTTCAATGCGCTGACGGGCGCGGCTGGTGAGCAAGCGGCTGACGGTCTGCAACGATTGGGTCAGTTCCACGGCGAGGAAGTCCTCGTTCATCAGCCGGCTGATCGGCTTGCGCGCGAACAGGTCGGTGGCGAAGGGCTTGAGCAGCGCATCCGAGAGCGAGTGGCGGTGGACGATGCCACAAGGCCGCTGCTGCTCATCAAGCACCGCCAGCGAGTTGAGGTTGGCCTGACGACGGAACGCTTCCAGCACCTTCGGCGTGGCGGTACTGCCGGTGACCGCTGGTTGCTCGATCAGCAAGGCGCCGAGGTCCGAGGGTTCGTCGACCAGCGCCGGTACGCTGCTCGTCACCGGACCGGGCAGCAATTGCGCGGCGTCCCGTGGCGGCTGCTCCTGCGGGCGGCTGATGAAATAGCCCTGGACCAGGTCGACGCCCATCTCGGTCAGCACCGCCAGCTCCTCGGCCAGCTCGATGCCTTCGGCGATCACCTTGGCCCGCGAGGCCTTGGCGATCTGCAGGATGGAACCGACGAACTCGCGCTTGACCGCGTCCAGGTGGATGCCGTCGATGAAGTGGCGGTCGATCTTCACGTAGTCCGGGCGCAGCTCGGACCACAGGCGCAGGCTCGAATAGCCGGCACCGAGGTCGTCCAGGGCAATGGAAAAGCCCATGTCGCGGTAATGGTGCAGGGCGTTGAACAGCAGTTGGAAGTCGTCGGTGGGGGTTTGCTCGGTCAGCTCGATGACCACCTGGCTGGCGGGGATGCCGAGGTTCTGCAACAGCTTGAGGGTCAGCCCGGACTGGTATTGCGGTTCGAGCAACGACTCGGGCGAGACGTTGAGGAACAGCTTGCCGTCCAGTTTCTGCTGGCTGAAGCGGCGGCAGGCGCTTTCCCGGCAGGCGATTTCCAGCTCGGTCAGGCGACCGGCGTGGCGTGCCACGGCGAACAGGTTGATCGGCGAGTGCAACGGGCTGTTGGACGGGCCGCGGCTCAAGGCTTCGTAACCGAGGATGCGCCGTTCGGAGAGGCAGACGATGGGCTGGAACAGGCTGTGCAAGCCGCTTTGAGTCAGGATGGAACTCAACGCGCTGAGCTGTTCGGTCATGGTCATGTCGGGACTACCTTGAAAAAAAGGGACTGAGCGCCAGTGGTGCTCAGTCCCTTATTTCACGACAGTTTGATGACTGTTTAATGACGTAACGCTATGCGCTCATACTATTTCGCCATTATCGTTTCAGCCACTTTTCAGTGCTTGGCCACCGCCGAATTCAGGCTCAGGTAGTCCAGCAGGATGCGCCCGGTTTCGCTCAGGTAAGCATCGTCTTCCGGCTTGGTATCGTCCGGCTCGGCGGGGATGGCGTCTTCGTCTTCCTTCTTCAGTTCCTTCAGCGGTTCCTCACCCTTGGCCTTGCGGCGGGTGTTTTCCAGGACCAGTTGCTTGTTTTCGATATCGGCGTGCTGCGCACGGCGCTCGACCTCGTTGAGGCTGACGGTCTTCTCGCTCATCAGCTTCTGGGTCAGGGCCAGGCGATCGCGAATGTAGACGAACTCCGGGTCCTTGGCGCTGCGGTCGTCGTGGCGGTTCTTGAGTTGCGCAAGGAACGGCTTGAACGGATCGCTGGCCGGTTTGATCGCCGGGCGGATGGTGTCCCACGGCATCGCTTCGGGCAGGGCGCTTTCGCCGATTTCCTTGGTGTCGATGATCGACGGGTAATCGATGTCAGGCAGTACGCCCTGGTGCTGGGTGCTCTGGCCGGACACGCGGTAGAACTTGGCCAGGGTCAGCTTCAGCTCGCCATGGTTGAGCGGCTGGATGGTCTGCACGGTGCCCTTGCCGAAGGTCTGGCCGCCGATGATCAGCGCGCGGTGGTAGTCCTGCATGGCGCCGGCGAAGATCTCCGAGGCCGAAGCCGAGAGGCGGTTGACCAGCAGTGCCAACGGACCTTTGTAGAAGGCGCCGCTGTTCTCGTCTTCGAGCACGTCCACGCGGCCATCGCTGTTGCGCACCAGCACGGTCGGGCCCTTGTCGATGAACAGGCTGGTCAGCTCGGTGGCTTCCTGAAGGGAGCCGCCGCCGTTGTTGCGCAGGTCGATGACCACGCCGTCGACTTTTTCCTTCTGCAGCTCGGTGAGCAGTTTCTTCACGTCGCGGGTGGTGCTCTTGTACTCCGGATCGCCGGCACGGAAGGCCTTGAAGTCGAGGTAGAAGGCCGGAATCTCGATGATGCCGAGCTTGTAGTCGCGGCCATCCTGCTTGAGGTTGAGCACGGATTTTTTCGCCGCCTGCTCTTCCAGCTTCACCGCTTCGCGGGTGATCGAGACGATCTTGCTGGTCTGGTCGTTCGGCGCGTTGTTCGCCGGAATCACTTCCAGGCGTACCACCGAGCCTTTCGGACCGCGGATCAGCTTGACCACTTCGTCCAGGCGCCAGCCGATCACGTCGACCATTTCCTTGTCGCCCTGGGCGACACCGATGATCTTGTCGGCGGGTGCGACCTGCTTGGTCTTGGCGGCAGGGCCGGCCGGTACCAGGCGCACGATCTTGACCTGGTCGTTGTCGCTCTGCAGTACTGCGCCGATACCTTCCAGCGACAGGCTCATGTTGATGTCGAAGTTTTCCGCGTTGTCCGGCGACAGGTAGTTGGTGTGCGGGTCGTAGGACTGGGCGAAGGTATTGATGTAGGCCTGGAAGATGTCTTCCGAACGGGTCTGGTCAAGGCGCGACAGTTGGTTCTTGTAGCGCTTTGTCAGCAGTTCCTGGATGGCCTTGGGTTCCTTACCGGCGATCTTCAGGCGCAGCACTTCGTCTTTCAGACGTTTGCGCCACAGGTCATCCAGCTCGGCGTCGGTCTTCATCCACGGGGCGTCCTTGCGGTCCACCAGCAGGGTTTCGCTGACCGTGAAGTCGATCTTGTCGATGCCTTTGTTCAGCTCGGCCAGGGTGAAGTCGAGACGCGACTTCACGCGGTCCAGGTAACGCTTGTAGATATCGAAGCCGGGCTCCAGGTTGCCGCTCTTGAGGAAGTCGTCGAACTGGGCCTTCCACTTGTCGAACTCGGCGATATCACCCGCGGTGAAGTAGATGCGCGCCGGGTCCAACAGCTTGATGTAGCTGTCGTAGATGATGACCGAGCGGGCGTCGTTGAGGGGCGGCTTGCTGTAGTGGTGGCGCTTGAGCAACTCGACCACGTTCAGGCTGGCGACCACCTGGTCGCGGTCCGGGTGCAGCGATTCCCAACTGTTGGCGGCCAGTGCATTGCCCGCGAGGGGCAGGCTGCCAAGGCCGATCAGCAGGGCGAGGGCGGTGCTGGGAAGAAAGTGCTTCATGCTGATTCGACGCAGGGGCAATTGATAACGCATAGTGGGCCGTCTTTGAATTCGCCGGCTCCATGGAGCCGGTCGCATAATGCAAAAAGCCCGGGGCCACAGCACCCAGGCTCAGTCTTGACTCAACTATGGAGGCACTGTGAAGGCATTGCAAGGCGTTGAAGGACATGTGGAGTGGGTTGATACGACAAGTCCAACCTGCGATGTAGGTCAAGTACGAATTCGTGTTGCCGCTGCTGGTCTGAATCGCGCCGACCTGCTACAGCGTGCCGGTCTCTACCCGCCGCCGCCTGGCGCCAGTGAATACCTTGGCCTGGAATGCTCCGGGGTGATTACCGAGGTGGGTGCCGGTTCGTCGTGGCAGGTCGGTGACCGGGTCTGCGCGTTGCTGGCGGGCGGTGGCATGGCCGAGGAAGTGGTGGCTGATGCCCGTCATGTGATGGCCGTGCCAGACAGTCTGAGCTTGCACGAAGCGGCCGCGGTGCCTGAGGTGTACGCCACCGCCTGGCTTAATCTGTTCCAGCTTGGCGGCCTGAGGCCCGGTGAGAAGGTGTTGCTGCACGCCGGCGCCAGTGGCGTGGGCTCGGCAGCGATCCAGTTGTGCAAGGCCTTTGGCAGCCCGTGCTGGGTCAGTGTCGGTTCCTCCGAGCGCCTGGCGTATTGCGAAAGCCTGGGCGCCAGCGGTGGCGTGGTGCGTGGCGATGATCTGGAGGCGCTGAATGATTTCGCGCCGTTCGACGTAGTCCTCGATCCGGTGGGCGCCAGCTATGCGGCGCTGAACCTGAAGCTGCTGGGCCGCGATGGACGCTGGGTCATCATCGGCCTGATGGGCGGGCGCAAGGCCGATCTGGACCTCGCCCTGCTGCTGGGCAAGCGCATCCAGGTGACCGGCTCGACCCTGCGCAACCGCGACGATCAGTTCAAGGCGGACCTGCTCAGCGATCTGCAGCAGCAGGTATGGCCGTTGTTCGCCGAAGGCCGGCTGAAACCGCAACTGGTGCGCAGCTATCCGGTGAAGGACGCCGAAGCAGCCTTTGCGGAACTGGAGGGGAACCAGGTGTCCGGGAAGCTGGTGTTGGTGATCGATCCAGAACTGGTGTGATGGTCAGGGCCTCATCGCCGCGATGAGGCCCTCATTGGCCGCGAATCAACTCCAGGCCAGCACCGGCCAGCCATTCTTCTCCGCATGCTCGCGCAACACCGGGTCCGGGTTGACCACATGCGGGTGATCCACCTTCAGCAATAGCGGCAGGTCATTGCGCGAGTCCGAATAGAAACTCGCCCCTTCCAGGTTCTCTTCTTCCTGATCCAGCCACTCCAGCAACCGGGTGATCTTGCCTTCGCGATAGGTGAGCACACCGCTGGTCTTGCCGCTGTACACGCCGTTGACCACTTCCAGCTCGATCGCAAGAAACTCGTCGATGCCCAGCCGCGCCGCGATCGGCCCGACCAGGTGCGTGCCCGAGGCGGAGATCACCAGGATCCGGTCGCCCTTGCGCCGGTGCTCGGCGATGCAGCGGCAGGCGTCGCTGAAGATGATCGGTTCGATGAAGTCCTCGACCCAGGGTTCCACCAGGTGCTCGACTTCCTCGGGCGTGCGGCCGGCCACGGGCTCCAGGCTGAACGCCATGTAGTCTTCCATGGCCAGGTGGCCCTTGCCGTAGGCTTCCATCAATTCATGGTCGCGGCGCAGGAAAGACGGGCCGTCGACCCAGCCCAGGCGGACCATCTGCTCGCTCCACAGCGAGGCGCAGTCGCCGTGGATCAGGGTTTCGTCGAGATCGAAGATCGCTAAAGCCATTCAAGAAAACTCCCGTGCATCCCCTACGCGACTTCGCGCAGGGCAGTTGGATCGATCGACAAGGATACCCGTTGTCCGTCCGGATAGAGATCTGCGGATGAGCGGTTCAGCACGTCCACCAGCAACTCGACGCCGCGGGCTTCGACCCGGTAGCGGATGATGTTGCCCAGCAGGCTGTGGCTGCGGACCTGGCCGTCCAGCTCGCCGTGGAGGCTGATCGCGATGGCTTCCGGGCGGATCGCCAGGCGGGCAGTCACCGGGCGTTGCAGCAGGCGGCTGGCGCTGTCGGCGTCGAGCAGGTTGTAGTTGCCGATGAAGCCCGCGGCAAACGCGTCCACCGGCGCGGTATAGAGGGTTTCGGCGTCGCCGCTCTGGACAATCTTGCCCTGGTTCATCAGGAAGATGCGGTCGGACAGGGTCAGGGCTTCTTCTTGGTCGTGGGTGACGAACACCGTGGTCAGTCCCAGTTCACGCTGGATCTGGCGGATCTGTTCGCGCAGGTGCTTGCGAATCCGCGCGTCGAGGGCCGACAGCGGCTCGTCCAGCAACAGCAGGCGCGGCCGGGTCACCAGCGAGCGCGCCAACGCCACGCGCTGGCATTGCCCGCCGGAAAGCTGGTGCGGGTAGCGTCCGGCGAAGTCCTGTAGCTCGACCATGCGCAGGGCTTCCTGCACGCGGGTCTTGCTGTCGTCGCCCTTGACCTTCTGCATGCGCAGGCCGAAGGCGACGTTCTGCGCGACGGTCATGTTGGGGAACAGTGCGTAGCTCTGGAACACCATGCCGATCCCGCGTTTCTGCGGGCTCTGCGGGACCAGGTCATGGCCGTCGAGGAGGATCTTGCCGCTGTCCACCGGTGTCAGCCCGGCGATGCAGCGCAGCAGGGTGGATTTGCCACAGCCGGACGGGCCGAGCAGGGTGATGAACTCGCCGCGCTGGATCTCGAAGTTGATGTCCTTGAACACCGGGCTGCCGGCGTAGGTCTTTTCCAGGTTCTGGATGCTGACGAAGCTCATATCAGGTCTTGTCCTTGTTCAGGCGGTTGGCTGCCCAGGTCAGCACCAGTACGAAGAGGAAGTAGGAAATCACCAGGGCACTGTTGAAGTGGCCGCTGCTGTTGCGCATGTTGTTGAGGTAGACCTGCAGGGTCTCGTAGCGGGTGCCCACCAGCAGGTTGGCGAAGACGAACTCGCCGAACAGGAACGAGAACGACAGCAGCAGCGCCACCATCAGGCCCTTGCGCAGGTTCGGCAGCACCACCAGGAACGCCGCCTGCCAGGTGCTGGCGCCGAGCAGTTGGGCGGCGTCCATCAGGTCGCGCAGGTTGATCGCTTGGAGGTTGTTGGTGATCGCCCGGTACATGAACGGCAGCGCCACGGTGAAGTAGCAGCCGATCAGAATCCACGGCGTACCGACCATGGCCATCGGCCCCGAACCGTAGAGTTGCAGCAGCCCCACCGAGGACACCACCGGGGGCACGGCGAAGGGCAGCAGGATGAGGATGTTCATCAGCGCGTCGAGCCGCGGGAAGTGGTAGTGCACCACGAACAGCAGCGGCAGGATCAGCAGCACCGACAGCAGCAGCGCGCCAACGCAGACCAGCAGCGACTGGGCGAAGGCGGTGAGAAAGCGCGGGTCGCTCCACAGCGCCACGTACCATTTAAAGGTCAGGCCGCTGGGCAGCAGGCTCGCCGACCAACTGGTGGACAACGAATAGAGCAGGGTGCCGGCCAGCGGCAGCAACAGGATCAGGAACAGCACCCACACCACCAGCCGGTGGTAGAGGCGGCTGGCCCCCGGTTCAGCGCGCAACATGGTAGCTCCTCTTCAGCAGCCATTGATGGACCAGGGTCACCAGGCTCATCAGCCCGACGAGGATGATCGCCAGGGCACTGGCCAGGTTCGGGTCGAGGGAAATATCACCGGCCACCAGCGCGGCGATGCGGATCGGCAGCACGTTGAAGTTGCCGGTGGTCAGCGCGTACACCGTGGCGTAGGCGCCGAGGGCGTTGGCCAGGAGGATGACGAAGGTGCCCAGCAGCGCCGGGGTCAGCACCGGCAGGCCGATATGCCGCCAGTACTGCCAGGCGTTGGCGCCGAGCAGCGCGGCCGACTCGCGCCAGTCTTCGCGCAGGGCATCGAAGGCCGGGTAGAGCAGCAGCACGCCGAGCGGAATCTGGAAGTAGGTATAGAGGATGATCAGCCCGGTCTTGGAATAGAGGTTGAAGTCCTCGATCAGCCCGGCCTGCTTGAGTGCCAGGGTCAGGGCGCCGTTGAAGCCGAGCAGGATGATGAAGGCGAAGGCCAGCGGCACCCCGGAGAAGTTGCTGGTCATGTTGGCGAAGGCGTTGACGAAATCCCGCAGGCGCGAGTCCACCCGCTGCAGCGAATAGGCGCCGAGCACCGCGATGACGATCCCGAACAGGCTCGACCAGAAGCTGATTTCCAGGCTGTGCTGGATCGCCTGGCGGTAGAACTTCGAGGCGAAGATCTTGCTGAAGTTGTCCAGGCCCCAGCCGCTTTCGGCTTGCAGACTGTGGATCGCCACCCAGGCCAGCGGGGCGATCTGGAAAATGATGAAGAACACTGCGAAGGGCAGCAGGCATAGCAGCGCCAGCCACTTGCCGCGGGTCAGCGGATTCACGAAAGCAACTCCCGGCAGAACGGTTTGTCGTGGGCCACACCGAGCAGTTCGCAGATGGTTCCGCACAGCTCGGTTTGCAGGGGCTTGGCGTTGGGGTCAAGGCTGAAGCCGTCGCCGAACACGAACAGCGGCACGTCACGTTCTTCCGGCAGCAGGCCGTTGTGCGAGCGGTCGTTGTTCATGCCGTGGTCGGCGGTCACCAGCACTTGGTAGCCCTCGGCGAGCCAGGTGCCGAGGTAGTCGGCCAGGAGAATGTCGGCGCTGCGTGCGCTGTTGCGGTACTGGCTGCTGTCGAGGCCATGGCGGTGGCCGGCGTCGTCGATGTTCATCGGGTGCACCAGGAGAAAGCCGGGCCGGTACTTGCGCCGCAGGTATTCGGCATCGGCGAACAGGTGCGAGTCCGGGTAGTGGTCGGCGTAATAGAACAGGCCGTGCTGGATCGGCAGCTTGGGCGCGTTCGTGTGGCGATCGCGCACCGGGTCGAACGGCGTGCGGTTGTACAGCTCGCTGACCCAGTGATAGGCCGCCGCGGCGGTGCCCACGCCGGCGTCGCGGGCGTAGTGGAAGATGCTGCGCTCGGTGGACAGGCGGGAAACCTGGTTGTGCACGATGCCGCTATCGATCGGTGGCACGCCGGTGAGGATGCATTCGTAGAGCGGGCGGGACAGCGCCGGAAGCTCGCATTCGAGGCGGTACAGTGCGGCGCGGTCAGCTTCGACGTAGGCGTGCAGGTGGCCCATGGCATGGTGCGCGACCTGGTGATTGAGACCGTCGAGCAGGACCAGGATGACGTTGTGGTTCATTGGAAGCTCCGAAAGCGGCGGTGCGGTCAATCGCGAGCAAGCTCGCTCCTACACGAACGGCGCGATCGTCTGTAGGAGCGAGCGTGCTCGCGATAGGGCCTCACTCCATCTCGATGATGACCTGCTCCTGCCACTTCTGCGGCAGGGCCTTCGAGGTGGCTTCCCACGCTGCGGCATCCTTGATCGGTTGCGCGGCCTGGTATTGCTCGTTCGGCAGCAGCTTGGCCTGAACCTCGGCCGGCAGCTTCAGGTGGTCGGCGCGGATCGGCCGGGCGTGACCGATGGCCAGGTTGGTCTGGCCGGCATCGCTGAAGATGTACTCGCGGGTCAGCTTGGCGGCGTTCGGGTGCTTGGCGTATTTGTTGATGATGGTGGTGTAGCCGGAGATCACCGAGCCATCGGAGGGGATCAGCACTTCGAAGCGCTTCGGATCGATCTGCTCGCGGTAGCTCAGGCCGTTGAAGTCCCAGACCACGCCCACTTCGATCTCACCCTTCTCCAGCGTCTGGATGGTCGGATTGGCCAGCGACAGGCGCTTCTGCTGGGCCAGCTTGGTGAACAGTTGCAGGCCCGGCTCGATGTTCTTCTCGTCACCCTTGTAGGCGATGGCTGCGGCCAGTACGCCGTTGGCGGCCTGGGCGGCGGTGCCGACGTCACCGATGGCGACCTTGTACTTGCCCTTTTCCAGGTCATGCCAGGTCTTCGGGATGTCTTCTTCCTTCACCAGTTGCTTGTTGACGATGAAGGCGATGGTGCCGGTATAGGCCAGCGCCCAGTGACCGTCCTGATCCTTGGCCCAGTCGGGTACCTGGTCCCAGGTGCTCGGCTTGTAGGGCTGGGTCACGCCCTTGGTCACGGCGATCGGGCCGAAGGCGGCGCCGACGTCACCGATATCGGCGCTGGCGTTGTCTTTCTCGGCGTCGAACTTGGCCACTTCCTGGGCCGAACTCATGTCGGTGTCCATGTGCTTGAGACCGTACTTGCTGGCCAGATCGGCCCAGGTCCCTTTCCAGTTGGCCCAGGCGTCGGGCATGCCGACGCTGTTCACGGTGCCTTCCTTGCGGGCAGCATCTTCGAGGGCTTTGAGATCAGTGTCGGCGGCGACGGCCGAGTGGGACAGGGCAATGCTCGCGCCTAACAGAGAGGCCAGGAAAAGCTGTTTCATCCGAAGCTCCTTAATGGGGTGCCTTGCAAAACGTGTAAGGGGTAAGACGTCGTTGCGGTTCGGTTGGTCTAGGTCAGCAATACCTGAGCCAAGGTAGGGAGTTCGCATGACAGTTTGATGTCGAGGCGCTAGCCCGAGGCCCGCCAACTGACCTTGGGGTTACAGCGTAGACCAGATGAAAAACCGCGCCCGACAAGGCTTTCTGCGGGGTTCGCAGGCCAGCATCAGGCGGCCTTGTCATCTACTGTTCATTTGTTTTGCCTAGGCTTGAGAGGTTGTCCGGCATTGCGTCGCTGCTCCGTCATGGGGCTGTGCACAGGCTGGACTAGTCCAGAAAGGAACCCGTTGATGCACGCACTGCCGCCACGCGCAGTAACAGCGATCTGCCATGCCCTGCAGGAGCAGATCGAACACGGCTTGCTCGCCTCGGGCTGCAAGCTGCCGGCCGAACGCAAGCTCAGTGAAGTGTTCGACACTACCCGCATCACCCTGCGTGAGGCGCTGGTGCAACTGGAGGCGCAGGGCCTGATTTACCGTGAAGAGCGGCGTGGCTGGTTTGTCGCGCCGCAGCGGCTGACCTACGACTTGATCGAGCGCAGCCACTTCCACGCCATGGTCCGCGACCAGGGCCGCACCCCGGCGACCGAGCTGCTGTCGGCGCGCTTGCTGCCGGCCGCGGCGGCAATCTGCGCGCGGCTACAGCGTCCGCCGTTGTCGAGCGTTATCCAGATCTGCCGTTTGCGGCGCATCGATGGGCGGGCGGTGCTATATGCCGAGCACTACCTGAACCCGGATTACTTTCCGGGCATCCTTGAGCACGACCTCGGTCAGTCACTGACCGAAATCTATGCCCAGCACTACGACATCCATTACGGGCGGGTGCGTTTCGAGATATTGCCAACAGCCTTGCCAGCGGCGGCGGCTTCGGCGCTGAAGGTGACGCCGGGAAGTGCCGGCCTGCACATCACCCGGGTCAACAGCGACCAGGCGGGACGGCTGATCGACTGTGACCTGGAGTACTGGCGGCACGACGCGATCCGCATTCGTGCCGACGCCGGCTAAGCGTTTTCAGTGCCGGTGGCCGGCGTGCCGCCTGGGGTGGTGAGCACCTGCACCGACAGGCGCGGGGTCGCCAGGTCCAGCCCGGATTCGTCGAGGCGGCGCTTGAGCGCCAGGTTGAAGGCGCGGGAGACTTCCCACTGCTTGATCGGCGCGGTCTTGAACCGCGCCCGCAGGATCGCTGAGCCGGATTCGAAACTTTCCACGCCCTGCAACTCCAGCGGCGACCAGATGTTGCGGCGTTGCAGCGGGTCGTTGCGCATCTTCTGCCCGACATCGCGGATCAGGGTAATGGCCTGGTCGATGTTCATGCTGTGGGGGATGGCGATGCGGAAGATCGCGTAGCCGAACTCACGCGAGTAGTTCTTGATGCTCTTGATCTCGCTGAACGGGATGGTGTGGACGATGCCGTCGATGTCGCGCAAGCGCACGGTGCGGATGGTCAGGCCTTCGACGGTGCCGAGGTGGCCGCCGACATCGACGTAGTCGTCGATGGCCAGGGAGTCTTCGATGATGATGAACAGCCCGGTGATCAGGTCGGCTACCAGCGATTGTGCGCCGAAGCCGATTGCCAGGCCGATGACACCGGCACCGGCGAGCAGCGGGGTGACGTTCATGCCCATGTTCGCCAGGGCGACGATCAGCGCGATGATGAAAATCGCCACGAACAGCACGTTGCGGATCAGCGGCATCATGGTTTGCGCGCGAGCATTGGCCAGGCCCTTGCGCGAGCGGGTGAGCGCGTGGTGCACGGCGGTGTCGGCGAGGATCCAGACCAGCCACGCGGCAACCAGGGTGCCAGCGAGCCCGACCAGGCGCATGGCGACTTCATGGCCGTCGCCTTCGGCGAAAGCGATCAGCGAAAAGCCCCAGACCCGCAGGCCGAGTTCGATGAACAGCAGCCAGATGGTCATGTGCAACAGGGTGTAGCCGAAGCTGCGCAGGCGCTCGGTATACACCGCCTGGCGCCGGTTGGCGCGGCGCGGCTTGAGGGCGTGGCGGCGAACCAGGCCATTGATCACCATGCACAGGATTACCAGCACGGTGCACATCAGCGACTGGCGCAACGCCGTGCTGGTGTCGCCGGCGGAAACGAAGGTGGCGAACAGGGAAATCCCCACCAGCACCAGCGCCGGCAGGAACCAGAACGTGCCGAGGATCTCGATGGTGTCACTCAGTGCCTTGCGCTTGATGCGCTGGGCCAGCGGCTGGTTGCGGATCAGGTGGGCGATGGGACGCCGGAAGCGCAGGATGAACAGCGCCGTCGACAAGGCCGCCAGCACATTGGCCAGGGTTGCCAGGGCATGGGCCAGGTGACCGCCGAGGGCGAGGGAAAGGCGCGGATCGTTCATTGCCTCGCCAAAGGCGGCGAAGCTACCGATCAGCCACAGTGGGCGGAAAGCCTGGTGCCGCAGGATATGCAGGGCGCGGTGGCGATGAGGGCCGTCCAGCAGGGAGAAGGCGATTACACAGATGGCCGAGAAGCAAGTGCCCACCACCAGTGCATAGGCCAGCACCATGGCCAGTGATTTGCCCAGCGACGAGGGCAGGGCGAAGCTCAGGTAGACGGTGATCACCAGCGCGACCAGCCAGGGTCCGAGCTTGCGCAGGGCGAAGCGCACCAGGTCCCAGGTGCGCGGATGTTGTGGCAGTTCTTCGGTGAGGCCGAAGCGCAGGCGCACCTGATGACTGACCCAGTTCAGCGCGTAGGCCAGCAGGCTCCACAAGGCGATGATGGCGATGAAACCGAAGAACATCGCGGGCCATTGCTGCACCGGGACTTTCAATGCGACCAGTTCGATCTGCGCCAGCTCCATTTCCGCGGCCCAGCGCTTGAACGGGCTGGCCTCGCCGCTGAACTGCTTTTCCAGCTCGGCGAAGGTGCTGCCGATCAATCCCAGCACACCCTGTTCCGGCTCGGGCTGGGCTTTGCGGGTGCTGTCGCGAAGCTTCTTCAGGTCGTTGAGCAGGCGAGTGCGTTGCTGGTCGTTTTCCAGGGTGGTGATGACTTCATCGAGGGACTTGCCCAGCGGTTCGCTGGCTTGCGGCTGCGCTGTGCCGCCACCGCCGAGCAGGCTGGGCAGGCCGGCCGCATGCACCGGGCCAAGGGCGCCGAACAACAACAGGAAAAGGGCGAGACAACGCAGGAAGGCAGGCACCGGACGATCAACCTCAAACACGTGATCGGCGCAGTGTAGAGCATTTGTCAGGCGAGTTTCTCGAGGATCTTCCAGACCATGATGCCGAGTATCGACAGCATGCCCAGCCACATCATCAGTACCCCGTAATTGCTTTCACGCTTGCTGAAGCCGATGGTCAGCAGGATCAGGCCGGCGAGCACCGGGAGGAACATCGATTGAAACGCGGACATGCGCAAGATCCTTCTTTTTCCTGGGAAATGTCAGGCATCAGCATAGGCGCAAAGCGGCGGGAGCGGTTTGACCGGTGTCACAGTCCGCGCAAACGGGGCGTCCGCGCGGTTTGGAAAACGGCGGGGCAGAGCGCCCCGCGTCGACTTCAGGGCAGCTCGCGGCTGCGGTAGAAGGCGGTCAGCACCTTGACCAGATGCGCCAGGTCCTGGCTGCCGCACAGCTCGCGGATCGAGTGCATGGCGAAGGTCGGCAGGCCGATATCGACGGTGCGCACGCCCAGGTTGCTGGCGATGATCGGGCCGATGGTCGAGCCGCAGCCCATATCGCTACGGACCACGAAGCTCTGCACCGGGACTTCCTCGGCCATGCACAGGTGGCGGAAGAAACCGGCGGTTTCGCTGTTGGTGGCGTAGCGCTGGTTGTTGTTGACCTTGATCACCGGGCCGGCGTTGAGTTTCGGGCCGTGGTTGCCGTCGTGCTTGTCGGCGTAGTTGGGGTGCACGCCGTGGGCGTTGTCGGCCGAGACCAGCAGCGAGCGCTGGATGCTGCGCACGAACTCGTCGCCATCCGGCAGCAGGCGGCGCAGGGTCTGCTCCAGCATCGGGCCGTCGGCACCGCAGGCCGAGCACGAACCGACTTCTTCGTGGTCGGTGCAGACCAGCACGCAGGTTTCGTCGCTGTCGGCATTGAGCAGCGCTTGCAGGCCGGCGTAGCAGGAGAGCAGGTTGTCCAGCCGCGCGCCGGCGATGAACTCGCCGTGCAGGCCGATCAATGCGGCGTCCTGGGTATCGTAGAAGCTCAGTTCGTAATCCAGCACCACGTCGGCGTTGAGACCGTGTTCGCGGGCCAGTTGCTCGGTGAGCAGGGCGCGGAAGTCGACGCGTTCGTCACCGGCGACCTGCGCCAGGATCGGCGGCAGTTCCAGTTGCGGATTGATCGCCCAGCCTTCGTTGGCGGTGCGGTTGAGGTGGATCGCCAGGTTGGGGATCACGGCGATCGGCAGCTTGAAGTCCACCAGTTGGCTTTCCACCTTGCCGTCGCGGCGGAAGGTGACGCGGCCCGCCAGCGACAGGTCGCGGTCGAACCAGGGCGCGAGCAGCGCGCCGCCGTAGACTTCCACGCCCAGTTGCCAGAAACCGTGGCGTTGCAGCTCCGGCTGTGGCTTGACCCGCAGGCACGGGCTGTCGGTGTGGGCGCCGACCAGGCGGATGCCGTCGAGCAGCGGCGAATGGCGGCCGAGCTTGAAGGCGATGATCGAAGAGTCGTTGCGGGTCAGGTAGTAGCGACCGCCGGGCACCGTGGCCCAACTGTCGCGCTCGTCCAGGCGCTGGTAGCCGGCGGCGTCGAGGCGCTGGGCCAGGCTGGCGGTGGCGTGGAAGGGCGTGGGGGAGGCTTTGAGGAAATCAATCAGGCCTTGGTTCAGGGCGTCGCGCATAAGTCACTCCAGACAGCAGTGGGCGCGAGTTTAACGCAGATGGTCGAGGGCTGACGCGGGTTTTTGTGGGGCGAAGGGGGTGCGTGGCAGGCGGGGCGGGGCCTCGCGAGCAAGCTCGCTCCTACGAGGGGTCATGGCCTGTAGGAGCGAGCTTGCTCGCGATGGCCTTCAAAGTAGGCCTGCATTGTCAGAACGGCGCCGGACACTCGAACTTCAGGCGCTCACCCGTCACCGGGTGGGTGAAGCTCAGCATGCTGGCGTGCAGGCACAGCCGTTCGTGGGCGGCCAGGGCTTCGGGGTTGGCGTACAGGCGGTCACCCAGAAGCGGATGCCCGATCGACAGCATGTGCACGCGCAGTTGATGCGAGCGGCCGGTGATCGGCGTCAACTCGACCCGGCAGTGATCGCCGCAGCGCTCGACGATACGCCAGAAGGTCAGGGCATGTTTGCCTTGCTCGTGGTCGACCACGTGGCGCGGCTTGGTCGGCGGGTCGTAGCGCAACGGCAGGTCGATGCTGCCGCTGTCACGCTCCGGCTGGCCCCAGCACAGTGCGGTGTAGGCCTTCTCGGTTCCGCGGTCGTGGAACTGCCGCGACAGCTCGCGGTGGCTGTCGGCGTCGCGGGCGAGGAGGATGATCCCCGAGGTTTCCCAGTCCAGGCGGTGGACGATCAGGGCGTCGGGATAGCCGTTTTCCTGCAGGCGGGTGATCAGGCAGTCCTTGTTGTCGTCGGCCCGGCCGGGCACCGAGAGCAACAGGGTCGGTTTGTTGATCACCAGGATGGCGTCATCCTCGTGCAGGATGTGAACGTTGGACAGCGGCATTGCGTGTTCTCTGCAAACGCCAACGGCGACGGTCGAACCCGGGCTTGCGCAGCCCGGGCCCGGCCGTCGCCGTGGCAGGTTACCCGCAGACGCTATCAGCGCTCGGGCAGGGTGATGTTCAGTTCCAGGATCGAGCAGCTGCCCTGGTTCTCCAGAGCGACCTGCACATCATCGTTGCCGATGTTGACGTACTTGCGGATCACTTCGACCAGTTCCTTTTGCAGGGCTGGCAGATAGTCCGGGGTACTGCGCTGACCGCGCTCGTGCGCCACGATGATCTGTAGACGCTCTTTCGCAACCGACGCGGAGCTCTGCTTTTTGTTGGCACGAAAGAAGTCAAAAAGGTTCATGGTTCAGTTGCCTCCAAACAGGCGCTCGAAGAATCCCTTCTTCTGTACATCGAGGAACCGGTGTTCCACGGTTTTGCCCAACAGGCGGTCGACAGTGTCGCTGTACGCCTGGCCGGCATCGCTCTGGTCGTCGAGGATGACCGGGACGCCTTGGTTGGAGGCCTTGAGCACGGCCTGGGATTCGGGAATGACACCGAGCAGGGCGACCGAGAGGATCTCCTTGACGTCTTCGACGCCAAGCATCTCGCCCTTGCTGACGCGCTCGGGGTGGTAACGGGTGATCAGCAGGTGTTCCTTGATCGGGTCTTCGTTGCGCTCGGCGCGGCGCGATTTGCTGGCCAAGAGGCCCAGCATGCGGTCCGAGTCACGTACCGAGGACACTTCAGGGTTGGTCACGACGATGGCTTCGTCGGCGAAGTACATCGCCAGGTGCGCGCCCTTCTCGATGCCGGCCGGGGAGTCGCAGACCACGTATTCGAAGTTTTCCTTCAGTTCCATCAGGACCTTTTCGACGCCTTCGACGGTCAGCGCGTCCTTGTCACGGGTCTGGCTGGCGGCCAGCACGTACAGGTTTTCCAGGCGCTTGTCCTTGATCAGGGCTTGCTGCAGGTTGGCTTCGCCGTTGACCACGTTGACGAAGTCGTACACCACGCGGCGTTCGCAGCCCATGATCAGGTCGAGGTTACGCAGGCCGACGTCGAAGTCGACGATCACTGTCTTGTGGCCGCGCAGCGCGAGACCGGTACCGATGGCGGCACTGGTGGTGGTTTTGCCCACACCACCCTTGCCGGAAGTAACCACGAGAATCTTGGCCAAGGTGTATCACCCCTAAAAATGATGAAAAAGGACGATCGGTCCCAAAATACAAAAAACGGCAACATCTGACTAAGTTGCGCGGAAAATGGCGGCAGTATCCGTTAAAGGCGGGTGATGTTCAACACGTCACCGGACAGGCTGACCTGCACGCCGGCACCCCACAGAGGGTCACGGCGCAGGTCTTCGGAGACCTTGTATTGCCCGGCGATGGAGACCAGTTCGGCGGTCATCTGCTGGCAGAAAATCCGCGCCTTGGTATTGCCCTTGATACCTGCCAGTGCACGCCCCCGCATTGGCCCGTACACATGGATGTTGCCATCGGCGAGAAGTTCCGCGCCGGGGCTGACCGCCGATATCACTACCAGATCGCCACCTTGAGCATAGATCTGTTGGCCGCCGCGTACAGGCGAGGTGATGATCTTGGTCGGGCGGACGGTCGGTTCGGGCGGTGGAGGCGGCGCCGGGGCCGGTTCGGGCTTCTTCACCACCTCGACTTCCGGCTCCACCGGCCGCTCGCGGGCGCCGGACGGTGGCAGCACCGGCAGGTCGATGGCGATGGCGGCGGCGATGTCCTCGATGCGGCTGGCGCGGATCGCCAGCGTGCGCAGCCCGTGCTGGCGGCAGACCCGCATCAGCCCCGGCAGGTCCACCGCGCCTTCGCCGGGCGGCAGCTTGTCCAGCGCCAGCACCAGCGGGGTGTTGCTGAAGAAGTTCGGCGCCTGGGCCACCTTGGCCGCCAGTTGCCGGTCGAGTCCTTCGAGGTTGTTCCGGGCAAGCTCCAGCACGGTGATGGCGAGCATGCTGCCCTTGAGCTGGAACACGGGGGCTTGGTCGGGCGTCGGGGTCTGGCTCATGTCTGCGTCGAGGCGCCTTGTTGCGAAAAAAGTGCCCAGACTTATAACGAGAACGCCGGTTAGCCGCAACCCGCGCCGAACCGTTGTAGAATGCCCGGCCTTTTTCTTTCCGGAATCTTGAATGGATCGCCCGCGTTTTCGTCCTTATTTCCTGCACCCGCGTTTCTGGCCGCTGTGGCTGGGGCTCGGGCTGCTCTGGCTGATCGTCCAGCTTCCGTACCCGGTTTTGCTGGGCATCGGTCGTGTCCTCGGTGCTTTGATGTACCGCGTGGCCGGTGCTCGTCGGGCGATTGCGGCGCGCAACCTGGAACTGTGTTTCCCGGAACTGCCGTCCGTCGAACGCAAGCGCCTGTTAAAGGAAAACTTCGCGTCCACCGGCATCGCCTTCTTCGAAATGGCCATGAGCTGGTGGTGGCCAAAGGCCCGGCTGGCGCGCCTGGCGCATATCGAGGGGCTGGAGCATTTGCAGGCCGCGCAGCGTGATGGCCAGGGCGCCATCCTCATGGCCCTGCATTTCACCACCCTGGAGATTGGCGCGGCGCTGCTGGGCCAGGTCCACACCATCGACGGCATGTACCGCGAGCACAAGAACCCGCTGTTCGACCTGATCCAGCGCCGCGGCCGCGAGCGTCATAACCTCGATTCGCTGGCGGTGGAGCGTGAGGATGTGCGCGGCATGCTCAAGCTGCTGCGCGCCGGTCGGGCGATCTGGTACGCGCCGGACCAGGACTACGGCGCCAAGCAGAGCCTGTTCGTGCCGCTGTTCGGCATTCAGGCGGCAACCGTGACCGCCACCACCAAATTCGCCCGCCTGGGCCGGGCCCGAGTGATTCCGTTCACTCAGGAGCGTCTGGCCGACGGCAGTGGTTACCGGCTGGTGATTCACCCGCCGCTCGCGGACTTCCCCGGCGAAACCGAAGAAGCCGACTGCCTGCGCATCAACCAGTGGATCGAGCAGGCGCTGCGGGCCTGCCCGGAGCAGTACCTGTGGGCGCATCGGCGCTTCAAGTCGCGCCCGCCAGGAGAGCCGAAGCTGTATCGGCGTTAAGCGCGGCGCACATTTATCTCAGGGAGCATGAGCATGGCAGCAGCAGAACCGGTCACCGGCCTGATCCTTTCCGGTGGTGGCGCCCGTGCCGCCTATCAGGTCGGGGTTCTGGCGGGGATCGCCGATCTGCTGCCGCAGGGCGCATCCAATCCCTTCCCGGTAATCGTCGGCACCTCCGCCGGCGCCATCAATGCGGTGACCCTGGCCAGCGGCGCCCTGCATTTCGCCGAGGCGATCCGGCGCCTGACCAGCTTCTGGCAAGGCTTTCGCAGCCATCAGGTGCTGCGTAGCGACTGGCCCGGCGTGATGCGCCAGGCCAGCCGTTTCGTCGGCCACAGCCTGCTCGGCCTCGGCCGGCAAGTGCCGGTGGCGCTGCTCGACAGCTCGCCGTTGCGCGGCCTGCTCAACGAACACCTCGACCTGCGAGGCATCGGTCACGCCATCGAGCAGCACTGTCTGCGCGCGGTCGCGGTGACCGCGTTTGGCTATGAGTCGGGGCAGGCGGTGACCTTTTATCAGGGCCGCGGCGCGATCGATCCCTGGTTGCGCCATCGGCGTATCGGCGTGCCGACCCGCTTGAGCGTCGAGCACCTGCTGGCCAGTTCGGCGATCCCGCTGCTGTTCGCGCCGGTCAAGCTGGGTCACGAGTATTACGGCGACGGCGCGGTGCGCCAGTCGGCACCGATCAGCCCGGCGCTGCACCTGGGGGCGAGTCGCATCCTGGTGGTCGGGGTCAGTGGCAACCCGCGCGGGCCCTCGGTCAGCGAGCCGGTCCAGCGTATTTACAGCGGCCAGCCGCCGAGCCTGGCGCAGATCGGCGGGCATCTGCTCAACAGCACCTTTATCGACAGCCTGGAAGACGATCTGGAATTGTTGCAGCGCCTCAATCACCTGAGTCACCTGGTGCCGGAGCAGGCTTATCCGCGCCGGCTCGGACTGGAGCCGGTGGAGGTGCTGGTGGTGGCGCCGAGTCAGCCACTGGACGAGATCGCCGCGCGCCATCGTCGCGAACTGCCGGCGGCCCTGCGCCTGTTCTTGCGCGGCCCAGGCGCGACCAAGACCAGCGGGGCCGGGGTGCTCAGCTATTTGCTGTTCGAAGCTGGCTATTGCAGCGAACTGATCGAACTCGGCCGGCGTGATGCCCTGGCCAAGCGCGATCAGCTATGCGCCTTCCTCGGCTTGCCGCCCGTTCACGTCTGAACCCTTACTCGGCGATCTGCAGGTGCCGCGCCTCGGTGTAGACGTAGCGCACCTTCTCGTACTCGAACGGCGAATTCATCTGGCCATAGCGGAATGCGGTGGTGTAGCGTCGGTCGATGGCGCGTAGCACCCACAGTTCCGGATGGTCGCTGCTGACTTCGGCGACGTTGAGGAAGTTGATCTGGTTCTCGGCGCTGTAGTCCACCACCAGGCCGCCCGTGTCGCGCAGGTTCGACGGGCCGAGGATCGGCAGCATCAGGTAAGGGCCGTCCGGCACGCCGTAGAAGCCCAGGGTCTGGCCGAAGTCCTCGTTCTGTTTCGGCACGCCCATCATGGTCGCCGGGTCCCACAGGCCGAAAACGCCGATGGTGGTGTTGACCAGCAGCCGCGCGGTGATGTCCAGCGAGCGCTTGCCCTTGAACTGCAACAGGCTGTTGAGCAGGTTCGGCACGTCGCCGATGTTGCTGAAGAAGTTGCTCACGCCGCTGCGCACGAACTGCGGGGTGACGTAGCGGTAGCCATTGACCACCGGCAGGAACACCCACTCGTCGAAGCGGTAGTTGAAGTGATAGACCCGGCGGTTCCAGGACTCCAGCGGGTCGTAGACGGCGAGGGCGTTGAGCGTCGAACGTTCGAATTCGCGCTGGTCCAGGCCGGGGTTGAATTTCAGCTCCTTGAGCGGCTCGGTGAAGCCGTCGGTGTCGATGACGCTGGCCGCGGGCGCGGGTTCGTCGGCGAACGCCGGGCCGGCGGACAGCAGCAGGGCGGTGATCAGCAGGCGTTTAACCACGGAAGAACTCCAGCATGTCGTCGCTGTTGACGCGGTAGTTGAGGTTGCCGCAATGGCCGCCATGGGGGTACAGGGTGAGTCGGTCGCCGAAGGTCTTGCGCAGGAAACCGATATCGCCGGGGCCGAGGATCAGGTCGTCGGCGTTGTGCATCACGGCGATCTTCGGCGTCTTGCTCAGGTAGTCCTGCAGGGCGTAGAGGCTCACCTGGTCGATCAATTGCAACAGGCTGCCGCCGTCGGTGCGGGCGCGCCACATGGGGATCACCTGCTCGGTCAGGTAGCAGTCGAAGTCGCATTGCAGCGCACGCTTGAAGAACGGGGTCAGGCTGCTGCCTTCGGTGATCGGGAATTTCGGCGGGATGATCAGGCCGCGGCGGTTGATCAGGTCCGAGGTGAAGGCGATATCGGCCGCGGAGAAGCGGAACGAGGTGCCGATCAGCATGGCCATCTGCTCGTTGCTCAGGTGCTGGCGCGATTGCTGGAAGTCGTAGAGCAGGGCGTCGTTGAGGTCGATGTAGCCTTTCTGCTGGAAGTAGCGGGTCAGCTTGTTGAGCACCAGTTCATAGAAGGTGGTGTGGCTGGTCACGCCCTTGACCTCGGTCTGCACCAGGCGGTCGAGGTTGCTGATGGAGGTGTAGAGGTTCACCGGCGGGTTGAGCAGCAGCACGCGCTTGAAGTTGAAGCTGCGCCGGGTTTCGTCCAGGTGGCTGACGAATGCCGCGTCCAGCGCGCCGAGGCTGTAGCCGCTGAGGTAGAACTCCTTGATCGGCAGCCGCGGGTGTTGGGCGCGCACGCCTTGCATCACCCGGTAGAGGTCTTCGGCGTCCTCGGTGCTGACGCCGGGAGTGGCGAAGCGCGACGCGGCGCTGATGAAGTCGAAGCTGGTCGGCGAGGACAACTGCACGACGTGGAAGCCGGCCTTGTAATAGAGGCGCTTGAGGTATTCGTTGATGCTGGCGTTGTAGCGTGCGCCGGTGCCGGCGATGAGGAAGATCAGCGGTGCTTCGTGGTCCTGGCGGGCCAGGCGGTAGCGCAGTTTTTTCACCGGCCAGAAATTGTCCGGCAGGGTGAAGGCGCGTTCCGGGCGCACGTTCAGGTCGTAGTCGGACTGCGTGATGTCATCGTCGGTGGGCAGTTCCGGGCGCATGTCCGGCGGTGTGGTGGCGATAGTCGCCTCGAAGGGGTTGGTCAGCGGATAGCCGTAGGTGGCGGCATCGATGTCCGCCGCCGACGCGGCCGCACACAACAGAAGGCCGCCCAACAGGGCAGCGAGGCGCAGTGGTCGAAACATGACGGATCCCCAGAAAAAGGCACGAAAGCGTGGTGCGTAGTCCAGCCTAGGACATCTGTGTTACCGGCAAAGTTGCCTGGTGCCACGGTATTTGTCGTCCCGGATGTTGCCGTGATGGCCTTGGACTCTGCAACAATTGGTTCCATTTATCCTGGCGTTAAAAGTAGTCGAGGCTGGCGCTTTCGCCTTGCGCAGACCGCCTGGAGGATTATGCTGGGCGCCGATTTTTCTGATTTTGGAGTCACCATGTCTCAGCGTTTGCCACTTATCGCCTTGTTGCTGTTCGTGCCGTTGTGGCTGGCCGCCAGTTATGGGGTTCGCTACGGGTTCATGGAGGATCCGCAGTGGGTGGGGATCTGCTCGGCGCAGGTGCAGGTGTGGGAGTGCCAGGTTCGCTCGACGCTGGGCCTGACCATTCATTTCCGGATTCTGGCGTGGCTGGCGTTGGGACTGGCGCTGCTGGGGACGGTCGTGTCGCACCGGGCCGGGCGCTGGCTGGCGGTGCTGGCGCTGGTGGCGGGGATTCCGGCGCTGGTGTTGTACACCGCGAGTATCGCGGTGTTTGCGGTGGTACTGGCGGGGTTGCGGTTGGTTCGTCGGGCCAGATGAGCCGCGCCCTTTGACAGGGCATTTGAGGGCCTCATCGCTGCCGAACCGCAGCGATGAGGACCGAAAGGACTATCGGGTTTTCAGGCAGCGCCACAACGCAGCGACCATCAACACACTGACCACCGCCCAGCCCCAGGCCTGCAGGCTTTCCAATCCTTCGCGATACAACTGCGGTCCGATCCCGGCACCGACGATCAAGGTCAACAGCGCTACTTCAGCCCGCGCCACCTTCACTGGACGCAGCAGGTAAACCAGTGCCGGCAATACGAACGCGGCACTCGGGAAACTGCGATAGCGCGGATCGAACACCAGCGCCAGCATGCTCACCGCCGCGGCAAAGCCCGCCGCCAGTACCCACCAGCCCGCTCGGGCTTCCAGCCAGGCGAAGGTTCGCTCACGCCAGCCACTGCGCGATGCCAGGGCGAGCGCGCCATGGGCCAGCACGATCAGGTTGAGCCCCACCAGCACCACCACCCACAACCATTCGCCGAAGAAGCGGCTGTTGGTCCGCGCCAGTTCGCCCCACAGGCCGATGCTGGCGGCACCTATCGCTGCCAGCAGCGGCAGGGCCAGGGCGTTGCGGGTGCTGCGGACCGGGCCCGCCAGCACCAGGGTGGCGAGGAACAGCGCGACGCTGGCGGCCAGCCACTGCGGCCACAACGCCAGGTTGCTCACCGGCCCTTCGAGTACGCCCTTGTCGTGGCGGTCGGCGTCGTACAGGCCCCAGTAACCGCCTACCGCGCCTTCGCTGGCGCGTTTCCACGGTTGGTCGAAGGCTTCGATCAGGTTGTAGTGCCAGCCGTTCTTTTCCGCCATGGCGACGAAACCACGGATAAAGCGCGCTTCGTTGACCCGGCTTGGCACCGCGGTTTCGCGCTGGCGGCCCTCGCTGGGCCAGCCGGTTTCACCGATCAGGATGTCCTTGGGCGCGAACTGGTTGCCGAACACCTGGCGGATCTCGCCGACATGGGCCAGCGCGTCGTCGATGCCGCGTGGATCATCTTCCCAGTAGGGCAGCAGGTGAATCGTGAGGAAGTCCACCGCCGGGGCGATTTGCGGGTGCTGCAGCCAGAACTCCCAGACATCGGCGTAGGTCACGGGCACCTGGACCTGGCTTTTCACCTGGCCGATGAGCTCGGCGAGGCGGTCGCCGGTGATCTCTTTGCGCAGCAGCGTTTCGTTGCCGACGATCACTGCGCGGACCACATCCTGGTTGGCGTTGGCCGAGGCGATCAGTGCCTTGATTTCCTTGTCGGTATCCACCGGGTTGCCGTTGACCCAGGCTCCGAGCATCACTTTCAGCCCGTACTTGCGGGCGATATCGGGGATGCCTTCGAGGCCGGTCATGGAATAGGTGCGGATGCACTCGAAGCGTTTCGACAGCAGCGCGAGGTCGGCGTCGATGCGTTCCGGGCGCAGGGTGAAGGGCTGGTCGAAGGGCGACTGGTCCTTGTCGAACGGGGTGTAGGAGGCGCACTGCAATTTGTGCGTGGCGCTGGCGGCATCCGGCAGCACCACCGGCTTGCCGAGCCCGTACCAGAGGCCCGCGAGGGCGAACAGGCCGAGCAGGCAGGCGAACAGATAAGGGGGGAGCGCAAAGCGGGCGGTCGAGGACATGGAACGATCCGGTGAGGCAACAAAGCCGCCAATACTACCCGTAAACACCGGAGGTTTTGCCTTTGGCATGCAAAGTTCGGGCGGGCTTTACCGAGGGCCCCGGGATTGCTGGCGGTGCTGGCAAACTGGTGTCGTTTCTCGATGTTTCGAGGTCGCTGACAGAGCAGGTCCACCACGAGCCGGGGTTGATGATGGGCGCATCAGTACTCCGCTGATGCTCTCTCGGTCCAGGCAACGAGGCGTGATGGGGGCGCCGTGCACCAGAACAAGACGTGGTCCGACCGGCGTCGGGCGCATGACTATCCGTGACGTGACAAGGGGAAGCTTTGATGAAAATGCGACGACTCCTGGGGGCGGGCACCGCCCTGGTATTGGCAATGAGCGCCATGACGGCGATGGCCAAGGAAGTGAGCATCGGCTATGTCGATGGCTGGTCCGACAGTGTGGCAACCACCCATGTGGCCGCGGAGGTCATCAAACAGAAGCTGGGCTATGACGTGAAACTCATGCCCGTGGCGACCGGGATCATGTGGCAGGGCGTAGCCACCGGCAAACTCGACGCCATGCTCTCGGCCTGGCTGCCCGTCACCCACGGCGAATACTGGACGAAGAACAAGGACAACGTCGTCGACTATGGCCCGAACTTCAAGGACGCCAAGATCGGCCTGATCGTGCCGGAGTACGTCAAGGCGCAGTCAGTCGCCGACCTCAAGACCGATGACAGCTTCAAGAAGAAAATCGTCGGCATCGACGCCGGTTCCGGCGTGATGATCAAGAGCGAACAGGCGATCAAGGACTACGACCTCACCGGCTACAAACTGCAGGCCAGTTCCGGCGCGGCGATGACCGCCGAACTGGGCCGTGCCTATGCCAAGCAGCAGTCCATCGCCGTCACCGGCTGGGTACCGCACTGGATGTTCGCCAAGTGGAAACTGCGCTTCCTCGAAGACCCCAAGGGCGTGTACGGCGCCGCGGAAACCGTCAACAGCATCGGCAGCAAGGAACTGGCGACCAAGGCGCCGGAAGTGGCGGAGTTCCTGAAGAAGTTCTCCTGGCAGTCGAAAGACGAAATCGGCGAGGTCATGTTGGCCATTCAAGAGGGCGCCAAGCCCGATGCCGCCGCGAAGGATTGGGTAGCCAAACACCCCGAACGCGTTGCCGAGTGGGTCGGCAAATAATGGCTTGATGCCTCTATCCTGAGCCTTCCAGGGCCGCCCCCGGTTTATCCGGTGGGCGGCCCTTCTGTTTGCGGGCTTTTACAGTCTTTGCAAAAGACTTTTACATCTAAGACTAAGGTCGTCTGGAGTGCGTTCATAGGCAGCATAAAGTGGAGTCGTTCTATCTAATCTGTGCTGCGAGGACAAAAACAATGAACGACAGCATTTACCTATCGATACAAAACAGCCCGCGGTTCAAGGAGCTGGTTTCAAAACGTGAACGATTCGCCTGGATTCTCTCGGCAATCATGCTCGGTCTCTATTCTGCTTTCATCCTTCTGATTGCCTACGGTCCCCAACTGCTGGGAACCAAGATCAGCCCTGACTCTTCGATTACCTGGGGTATTCCCCTGGGCGTGGGACTGATCCTGTCAGCCTTCATCCTCACCGGTATCTATGTGCGTCGCGCCAACGGTGAATTCGATGAGCTGAACAACGCAATCCTCAAGGAGGCTCAGCAATGATCCGGCGTCTACTGGCAACCCTGGCCATCGGCGCGTTCGCACCCGCCGTCTGGGCCGCCGACGCCCTGACCGGCGCGGTACAGAAACAACCGCTGAACGTTGCGGCGATCCTCATGTTCGTCGCCTTCGTTGGCGCCACCCTGTGCATCACCTACTGGGCTTCGAAAAAGAACAACTCGGCGTCCGACTACTACGCTGCCGGCGGCAAGATCACTGGCTTCCAGAACGGTCTGGCGATTGCCGGTGACTACATGTCCGCGGCGTCCTTCCTGGGTATTTCCGCCCTGGTGTTCACTTCCGGCTATGACGGCCTGATCTACTCGATCGGCTTCCTGGTCGGCTGGCCGATCATCCTCTTCCTGATCGCCGAACGCCTGCGCAACCTGGGTAAATACACCTTTGCTGACGTGGCGTCCTATCGCCTCGGCCAGAAAGAAATCCGCACCCTGTCGGCCTCCGGCTCGCTGGTGGTGGTGGCGTTCTACCTGATCGCGCAAATGGTCGGTGCCGGCAAGCTGATCCAGCTGCTGTTCGGTCTGGACTACCACGTTGCGGTCATCCTGGTCGGTATCCTGATGTGCCTGTACGTGCTGTTCGGCGGCATGCTGGCGACCACCTGGGTACAGATCATCAAGGCAGTGCTGCTGCTCTCCGGTGCCAGCTTCATGGCGCTGATGGTGATGAAGCACGTCAACTTCAACTTCAGCGAACTGTTCTCCCAGGCCATCGCCGTTCACCCTAAAGGTGAAGCGATCATGAGCCCTGGCGGTCTGGTGAAAGATCCGATCTCGGCGTTCTCGCTGGGTCTGGCGCTGATGTTCGGTACTGCTGGCCTGCCACACATCCTGATGCGCTTCTTCACCGTGAGCGATGCTAAAGAAGCCCGCAAATCGGTGTTCTACGCCACTGGCTTCATCGGCTACTTCTACATCCTGACCTTCATCATCGGCTTCGGCGCGATCCTGCTGGTCAGCACCAACCCGGCCTTCAAGGACGCTGCAGGTGCCTTGCTGGGCGGTAACAACATGGCGGCGGTGCACCTGGCCAACGCCGTGGGCGGCAGCATCTTCCTCGGCTTCATCTCGGCAGTGGCCTTCGCCACCATCCTGGCGGTGGTTGCCGGCCTGACCCTGGCAGGCGCTTCGGCGGTATCCCACGACCTGTACGCCAGCGTATGGCGCAAGGGCAAAGTCAACGATAAGGATGAGATCCGCGTTTCGAAGATCACCACCATCGCCCTGGCGGTGCTGGCCATCGGCCTGGGTATCCTCTTCGAAAGCCAGAACATCGCGTTCATGGTGGGCCTGGCGTTCTCCATCGCCGCGAGCTGCAACTTCCCGGTACTGCTGCTCTCGATGTACTGGAAGAAGCTGACCACCCGTGGCGCCATGATCGGCGGCTGGATGGGCCTGATCAGCGCCGTGGCCCTGATGGTGCTCGGCCCGACCATCTGGGTACAGATCCTGCACCACGAGAAACCGATCTACCCGTACGAGTACCCGGCACTGTTCTCCATGCTGATTGCTTTCGTCGGTATCTGGTTCTTCTCGATCACCGACAAGTCCAAGGCGGCCGACGAAGAACGCGCACTGTTCTTCCCGCAGTTCGTCCGTTCGCAGACCGGCCTGGGCGCCAGCGGTGCGGTTTCGCACTGATCGACCCGGCAATGAAAAAGACAGCCCTCGGGCTGTCTTTTTTTTGCCTGCGGGAGGCGGTTCAGACGCGGGTCATATGTAGCCGAGCAATAGCAATATCAACAGGACGATCAGCACGGTACCGATGATGCCCGATGGTCCGTAGCCCCAGCTTCTGGAGTGCGGGAATACCGGCAGGCCACCGATCAGCAGCAGGATCAGGATGATGATTAGAATTGTGCCCATGACGATTCCTCTGGTTTCGGTCGGATGGGCAGACCTGGCTTTCAGGCCCGCTTGTAATTGCGACTCCTGCCGTGAGGGAAAAGTTTAATTAACCTCACGTTTGGCCTCTTGGAGAGCCCCGCAATTCACGCCTTTTTTTGCCCGTGCCATTCAGCAACCTGATACCGCGTGGGCCGGCGCAGGGCCTTCGCTACACTGGCCTTCACCGTCAAGCACACAAGGCAGCTGGCTATGCAGAACCGCATGATGATCACTGGCGCGGGATCCGGACTGGGTCGTGAAATTGCCCTGCGCTGGGCCCGTGAGGGCTGGCGTCTGGCATTGAGCGATGTCAGCGAGGAAGGCCTCAAACAGACCCTGGCGCTGGTTCGCGAGGCGGGCGGCAGCGGCTTTATCCAGCGCTGCGATGTCCGCGACTACAGCCAGTTGATCGCCCTGGCCCAGGCCTGCGAAGAGCACTTCGACGGCATCGATGTGATCGTCAACAACGCCGGCGTGGCTTCGGGCGGGTTCTTCGCCGAGCTGTCGCTGGAGGACTGGGACTGGCAGATCGCGATCAACCTCATGGGCGTGGTCAAGGGCTGCAAGGCGTTCTTGCCGCTGCTGGAGCGCAGCAAGGGGCGGATCATCAATATCGCGTCCATGGCCGCGCTGATGCAGGGCCCGGCGATGAGCAACTACAACGTCGCCAAGGCCGGCGTGGTGGCGCTGTCCGAGAGTCTGCTGGTGGAACTGCGGCAACTCGACGTGGCGGTGCATGTGGTCTGCCCGTCGTTCTTCCAGACCAACCTGCTGGACTCCTTCCGCGGCCCGACGCCCGCGATGAAGGCCCAGGTCGGCAAGCTGCTGGAAAGCTCGCCGATCAGCGCCACCGATATCGCCGAGTACATCTACCAGCAGGTCGCCCGCGGCCAGTTCATGATCCTGCCGCACGAGCAGGGCCGGATGGCCTGGCAACTCAAGCAGCACAATCCGCAGGCGCTCTACGACGAAATGGCGAGCATGGCGGAGAAAATGCGCGCCAAAGGCCGTCAGCCGCAATCCTGAGCGGCGGCATCGGGTATCCTCGGCGCTTTGCCAGCATTGGGGATACCTGTGGTCAATTACCTGTTGTTCTTCCTCGCGGCGGTGTTCGAGATCGCCGGTTGCTACGCCTTCTACATGTGGCTGCGCCTGGGCAAGAGCGCCTGGTGGATCGCCCCGGCGCTGCTCAGCCTGACCCTCTTCGCCCTGCTGCTGACCCGTGTCGAGTCGGCTTACGCCGGGCGTGCCTATGCCGCCTATGGCGGAATCTATATTGTCACTTCATTGCTCTGGCTGGCGCTGGTGGAGCGCGGCCGGCCGCTGGGCAGCGACTGGATCGGCGGGTTGCTCTGCGTGGCGGGTGCGACGGTCATCCTGCTGGGGCCGAGGTTCCACAGCGCGGGCTGATCTTGTGGGAAGAATGTGTAGGGCATTTCCGTTAGTCGCGTAGGTCGTCTCTCTTTCAAGATCAGACCATTGAAGCGGACTACCCCGACAGCCAGTCTCCGAATTCACCTTGAAATGGAGGATTCGGGAATGTTGGTTATAGGACGTGAAATAGGCGAGGTCATCAACATCGGCGACGACATCAAGCTCAAGGTTCTGGCCGTGGATGGCGGGACCGTGCGTTTCGGTATCAGCGCGCCGCGTGATGTCGAGATTCATCGCGCGGAGATCTACAAGCGCCTGGCCGAGCAACTGGAGAAGGAGGCGGCCAGTTAGCCGTCGGGTCAGTCGAGCAGTTCCTTGGGCACATCGTGCTTGGCCAGCAACTGGCACTGCTGGCTTTCGAGGTCGAAGAGGATGAATGCCTGACCCTTGGCCAGCGCCTGGCGAACCCGCAGTACGCGGGTTTCCAGCGGGGTGTCGTCGCCGTTGTCGGTGCCTTCGCGGGTGACGAAATCCTCGATCAGGCGGGTCAGGGTCTCGGCTTCGAGTTGGTCGTAGGGGATCAGCATCTGGAGCAGGCCTTGGGGGAGGGGGATGGCACATGCTACCTGTGTTTGTTCTTTCGGGCCTCATCGCTGGCGTGTCGGGCCGCCGAACCGCAGCGATGAGGCCCTCAATTCAACTCACTGATCCCGCCTGCCCAGCACCTCCTCGACCGCCGGCACCCGCGTATCACTCTCCATCTGCGCGTCATGCTCAAGCTGATGACTGAACCGCTCCAGTGAACTCCCCGCCGGCTGCGAGTCGGCGGCGAACACCGGTGGGCTCAGCAGGTACGCGCCCAGCAATCGGCTCAGCGCCGCGAGGCTGTCGATATGGGTGCGTTCATAACCGTGAGTCGCGTCGCAACCGAAGGCCAGCAGCGCGGTGCGGATGTCGTGTCCGGCGGTGATCGCCGAGTGGGCGTCGCTGAAGTAGTAGCGGAACAGGTCGCGCCGCACCGGCAGGTTGTGTTCATGGGCCAGGTGCAGCAGGTGCCGCGACAGGTGGTAGTCGTAAGGCCCGGAAGAATCCTGCATCGCCACGCTCACGGCGTGTTCGCTGGAGTGCTGGCCGGGCGCGACCGGGGCGATGTCGATGCCGACGAATTCACTGACATCCCAGGGCAGGGCGCCCGCTGCACCGGAGCCGGTTTCTTCGGTGATGGTGAACAGCGGATGGCAGTCGATCTGCGGCTGCTGGCCGCTTTCGACAATGGCCTTGAGCGCCGCCAGCAATGCCGCGACGCCGGCTTTGTCATCCAGGTGCCGGGCGCTGATATGGCCGCTTTCGGTGAACTCGGGCAAGGGATCGAAGGCGACGAAATCACCGATGTTGATCCCCAGCGACTCGCAATCGGCGCGGGTCGCGCAGTAGGCGTCCAGGCGCACTTCGATGTGCTCCCAGCTCACCGGCATCTGGTCGATGGCGGTGTTGAAGGCGTGTCCGCTGGCCATCAGCGGCAGCACACTGCCGCGCAACACGCCGTTGTCGGTGAACACGCTGACCCGGCTGCCTTCGGCGAAACGACTCGACCAGCAACCCACCGCCGCCAGGCCCAGGCGGCCGTTGTCTTGCAGGTTGCGTACGCTGGCGCCGATGGTGTCCAGGTGCGCGGAGACGGCGCGGTCCGGGGAGTTCTTGCGGCCCTTGAGGGTGGCGCGGATGGTGCCGCGACGGGTCAGCTCGAAGGGGATGCCCAGTTCTTCCAGGCGTTCGGCGACGTAGCGCACGATGGTGTCGGTAAAGCCGGTGGGGCTGGGGATCGCGAGCATTTCCAGCAGGACTTTCTGCAGGTAGTTCAGGTCCGGTTCGGGTAGTGGGGCGGGCATACGCACTCCTTGGTTCATGGCGTGGGCCGGCTGTGGGGAAACAGCAGGTCGACGAAACGTTCGGCAGTGGGTTGAGGTTCGTGGTTGGCGAGGCCAACGCGTTCATTGGCTTCGATGAACACGTACTCCGGCTGATCGGCGGCGCGGACCATCAGGTCCAGCCCGACCACCGGGATATCGAGGGCTCGGGCGGCCTGGATCGCGGCGTCGACCAGGGTCGGGTGCAATTGCGCGGTGACGTCTTCGAGGCAGCCGCCGGTGTGCAGGTTGGCGGTACGGCGGACCGCCAGGCGCTGCCCGGCGGGCAGCACGCTGTGGTAGTCGAGACCGGCGGCGTGCAGGGTGCGCGCGGTTTCGTCGTCCAGCGGGATGCGGCTTTCGCCAGCGGTTGCGGCCTGGCGTCGACGGCTCTGGGCTTCGATCAACGCGCCGATGCTGTGCAGGCCATCGCCGATCACCTCGGCCGGGTGGCGGATCGCCGCAGCCACCACTTCGAAACCGATCACCACGATGCGCAGGTCGAGTCCTTCGTGGAAACTTTCCAGCAGCACCCGGCTGTCGAAGCGACGGGCCTGTTCGATGGCGTGGTTGAGTTCGTCGAGACTGCTCAGGTTGACGGCAACGCCGTTGCCCTGTTCGCCATCCACCGGCTTGACCACCACCGCGCCGTGGTCTTCGAGGAAGGCCAGGTTGTCATCCGCGCTGCCGGCCAGTTGCTGGGCCGGCAGCTTCAGGCCGGCGGCGGCGAGGGTCTTGTGGGTCAGTTGCTTGTCCTGACAGAGGGTCATGCTGACGGCGCTGGTCAGGTCGCTCAGCGACTCGCGGCAACGCACCCGGCGCCCACCATGGATCAGGGTGAACAGCCCGGCATCGGCATCATCCACCTGCACATCGATGCCGCGGCGATAAGCTTCCTCGACGATGATCCGCGCGTAGGGATTGAGTCCGGCTTCGGGACCGGGCCCGAGGAACAGCGGCTGGTTGATGCCGTTCTTGCGCTTGACCGCGAAGGTCGGCAGGTTGCGGAAGCCGAGCTTGGCGTAGAGGCGCTTGGCCTGGCGGTTGTCGTGCAGCACCGAGAGGTCGAGGTGGCTGAGCCCGCGGCTCATGAAGTGCTCGATCAGGTGGCGCACCAGCACCTCGCCGACACCTGGCCGGGTGGTGTTCGGGTCCACCGCCAGGCACCAGAGGCTGCTGCCCAGCTCCGGGTCGTCGAAGGCCTTGTGGTGGTTCAGGCCCATGACGCTGCCGATCACCGCGCCGCTGTCTTCGTCCTCGGCCAGCCAGTACACCGGCCCGCCGAGATGACGCGGGGTCAGCAGGGCGGTGTTCACCGGCAGCATGCCGCGGGTCAGGTACAGCGTGTTGATCGCCTGCCAGTCCTCGTCGCTTTGCGCGCGGCGGATGCGGAAACCACGGAACACCCGCTGCGCCGGGCGGTAGTCGCTGAACCACAGGCGCAGGGTGTCGGACGGATCGAGGAACAGTTGCTGCGGCGCCTGGGCCAGCACTTGTTGCGGGGCGGCGACATAAAGGGCGATATCGCGCTCGCCGGGTTGTTCTTCGAGCAGCGCGGCGGCCAGCAGGGCCGGCTCGGAATAGGTGTGGCCGACCAGCAACCGGCCCCAGCCGCAATGCAGGGCGCGGGGCTCGTCGCTGGGTTCGTTGCCGTCACCGGCCAGGCGCGCCTGCAGCCGTTCATAGGACGGCACCTGGCCGCGCAGCAAGCGTTGGCCGTAGGCGGAAGTGTGAGGCTTCATCGGTCAGATTCCTTGTTCGCTGAGCCACAGGTTGAGGGCCGCCAGTTGCCACAGTTTCGAACCGCGCAATGGTGTGAGCTGGCCATGCGGGTCGCTCAGCAGGCGGTCGAGCATGGCCGGATTGAACAGGCCGCGATCCTGGCTCGGGTCGAGCAGCAATTCGCGCACCCAGTCGAGGGTCGCGCCTTGCAGATGCTTGAGGCCGGGCACCGGGAAATAGCCTTTCTTGCGGTCGATCACTTCGCTTGGGATGACCAGCCGCGCAGCTTCCTTGAGCACTTGCTTACCGCCGTCGGGCAGCTTGAAGCGCGCCGGAATCCGCGCCGACAGCTCGACCAGGCGGTAATCGAGGAACGGCGTGCGCGCTTCCAGGCCCCAGGCCATGGTCATGTTGTCGACCCGCTTGACCGGGTCATCCACCAGCATCACCGTGCTGTCCAGGCGCAGCGCCTTGTCCACCGCCTCGCGGGCGCCGGGCTGGGCGAAGTGCTCGCGGACGAAATCACCGGCGGCGTCGTGCTCCAGCAGCCAAGGCAATTGCACGGTGTCGCGGTACTCGCCGTGGCTGCGGTCGAAGAACGCGGCGCGGTAAGCCGCGAGCGGGTCCTGCGCGCCATCCACCTGCGGATACCAGTGATAACCGGCGAACAGCTCGTCGGCGCCCTGGCCGCTCTGCACCACCTTGCAGTGCTTGGCCACTTCCCGCGACAGCAGGTAGAAGGCGATGCAGTCGTGGCTGACCATCGGCTCGCTCATGGCCCGGAAGGCCGCTGGCAACTGGGTGATGATCTCGCGTTCGTCGATGCGCAACTGGTGGTGACGGGTGCCGTAGTGTTTGGCGATCAGGTCGGAGTATTGGAATTCGTCGCCGCGTTCGCCGCCGGCATCTTCGAAGCCGATGGAGAAGGTCGACAGGTCTTCGACCCCGGCCTCGCGCAACAAGCCCACAAGCAGACTGGAATCGACGCCGCCGGAGAGCAGCACGCCAACATCGACGGCCGCGCGCTGACGGATCGCCACCGCCTCGCGGGTGCTGTCCAGAACGCGGTCGCGCCAGTCTTCCAGGCCCAGGTCCTGTTCATCGGTGTGGGGCCCGTAATGCAGGCTCCACCACTGTTGCTGCTGGCTGCGGCCCTGGGCGTCGATACGCATCCAGGTGGCTGGCGGCAGTTTCTCGATATTCGCCAGCAGGGTGCGTGGTGCTGGCACCACGGCATGGAAGTTCAGGTAGTGATTGAGCGCCACCGGGTCCAGCACCGGGTCGATATCGCCGCCTTTCAACAGGGCCGGCAAGGTCGAGGCGAAACGCAGGCGTTCGTTGGTCCGCGACAGGTACAGCGGCTTCACGCCGAGGCGGTCGCGGGCGAGGAACAGTTGCTGGCGGTCGCGCTCCCAGATCGCCAGGGCGAACATGCCGTTCAGCCGTGGCAGAAGCTGTTCGCCCCAGGCGTGATAGCCCTTGAGCAGCACTTCGGTGTCGCCGCCGGAATAAAAGACGTAGCCGAGGCTTTCCAGCTCGCTGCGCAGTTCCGGGAAGTTGTAGATGGCACCGTTGAAGGCCAGCGACAAGCCCAGTTGCGCATCGACCATGGGCTGGGCCGAGCCATCGGACAGGTCCATGATTTTCAGGCGACGATGGCCCAGGGCAATCGGCCCCTGGCTATGGAAGCCCCAGGCGTCGGGGCCGCGGGGTGCCAGGTGATGGGTTATCCGTTCAACCGCGGCGAGGTCCGCCGGGCGCGAAGGGGTGGCTACAGGGGTGAAACGAAACTCTCCAGCTAATCCGCACATAAGTCCTTACCGGTTTTGCCGTTGGGGAAGGTGCCCGAAAGGTGGGCACTCAGAAACTGACCGGTGCGAATCCTGGGAGTTTTAGATCGATATGGAATAAGTGGAAATGCCGGACCGAGACAACTCCGCCTGCGCCCGACCTCGCCCCCTGTAGGCGCGAGCTTGCTCGCGAAGCTCGTTTACCGCCCGCTACCGCGCTTCAATTCCCGCAACATGAACCGATTCGGATGACAGGCCTCCGCCAGTTCCCGCGGCACCGGCAGTGCATCGCCGTTGATCCACGCCGCCACCAATTCCCCGCACAACGGCGCGGTAATCAGCCCGCGAGAACCGTGTCCGCTGTTCACATAAAGCCCCTCCAGCCACGGGCAGTCCGCCTCGGGAACCTGCCGGGCGTTCTTCGCCAGGGCGGCGTAGGTCGCGGCGAACCTCGGCGCATCCGCCACCGGCCCCACCAGCGGCAGGTAATCCGGGGTGGTACAGCGAAACGCTGCGCGGCCTTCCAGTCGCTGCGGGTCTTGGTGTTCGATATCCAGCCGCTCGGCCAGATCGGCGGAGATCTCCCGCAGCAGCTCCAGGTTGCTGTGATGTTCCTCGGCGGTCGGGGTCAGGTCGGTGCTGTGGAAATCGAAGCTGGCGCCGAGGGTATGTTCGCCATGCCGCGACGGCGCGACATAGCCGTCGGCGCAGACCACGGTGTTCAGCGCCTGGCTGGCGGCGGTGACCGGCAGGCGGGTGATCTGCCCGCGTATGCGCTTGAGCGGCAAGCCGGCGCAGCCTTCGAAGCGCTGGATATCGGCGGCACCGGCCAGCACCACCACCGGCGCCGAGGCCAGCAGTCGCTCGCCGTCCCAGGCTTGCCAGAGGCCATCGACCTTGCGCAGTTGCAGCACGTCATGGTGGGTGAGTAGGCGGACATTGGGCTGCGCGGACTGCCAGTGGCAGAGTGCCGGCGGATGCACCCAACCGCCTTCCGGGTAGAACAGCCCGCCGCTGGCCAGCGCCACGCCGGCCACGGCCTCGGCGTGCTGACGGTCCAGGCGTTGCAGCAGCTCATCGTCGAAGGCGCCGGCCAGGACGGCCTGGCGCTGGTCTTCCTTGTCGTCGAAGGCCAATTGCAGCACGCCGCAATCGTCCCAGTCGGTGCCGCGCTGCAAGCGCTCCAGCAGACGCCGGGTATGGCCGAAGCCGCTGACGATCAGTTGCGAGAGCACGGTGCCGTGGGCCGACAGTTTCAGGTACAGCACGCCCTGCGGATTGCCCGAGGCTTCCTGCGCCGGGCCGGCGTGACGTTCCAGCAGCTCGACCTGCCAGCCGCGCGCGGCGAGGCTCGCGGCACTGGCGCAACCGGCCAGCCCGGCACCGATCACCAGCGCCTGTTGCGGGCCGGACAGCGCCGGCGGTCGGCGATACCAGGGCGCCACGGGAGCCGGGGCGGGCTGATCCTCTGGCCAGCCTTCGAAGCGTCCGCGCAGCACTTCCCACTTCTTGCCGATGCCGGGAATGCGCTTCATCTTGAAGCCCACCGCGATCAGCGCCCGGCGCACCCAGCCGGTGCTGGTGAAGGTGCCCAGCGTGGTGCCGGGCACGGAAAGCCGGCCGACCTGGGCGAACAGCTCCGGGGTCCACATGTCGGGGTTTTTCGCCGGGGCGAAGCCATCGAGGAACCAGGCGTCGACCTGGCCGTCCAGTTTGCCGAACTGCTCGCTGGCGTCACCGATCAGCAGGGTCAGGCTGACCCGGCCGTTATCGAAGAGGAAGTGCTGGTAACCCTCGTGCACCGCGACGTATTGCTGCAGTAGCGGCTCACTGAAGGTCGTCAGTTCCGGCCACAGCGCCAGGGCGCGGCCGAGGTCGTCGCGGCTGAGGGGAAACTTCTCGGCGCTGATGAAATGCAGGCGGCTATCGGCGGGCGCGTGTTGCTCGAACAACTGCCAGGCGCAGAAGAAATTCAGGCCGGTGCCAAAGCCGGTTTCGCCGATGGTCAGGCCGCTTCCCGGCGCCAGGGCCTTGAGGCGTTCGCGCAGGTCGTTCTGCTCGATGAACACGTGCTCGGTTTCCGCCAGGCTCTGGTCCTTGGAGAAATAGATGTCGTCGTACTGCCGCGAATGCGGTCGGCCTTGTTCGTCCCAGTCGATCTGGGCGTGGCGTGGGGCGGGGGTGTCGGTCATGGCGGGCTCGGCTACAGCGGATGGCGCATTCTAGCTGATCGCCCGGCGGCCGTTTGACCTGGCGCAAGCTCGCGCACGGCAGCGACAAAATCGATGGCGATCCGCTAGTCTTGCTTATCCAAGAAGGGAGCCTGGTATGTTTGAATCCGCTGAAATCGGTCACGCGATCGACAAAGAAACCTACGACGCCGAAGTGCCCGCCCTGCGCGAGGCGCTGCTCGAAGCGCAGTTCGAACTCAAGCAGCAGGCACGTTTCCCGGTCATCGTGCTGATCAACGGCATCGAAGGCGCTGGCAAAGGCGAGACGGTCAAGCTGCTCAATGAATGGATGGACCCACGGCTGATCGAGGTGCGCACCTTCGACCAGCAGAGCGATGAAGAACTGGCCCGGCCACCGGCCTGGCGCTACTGGCGGGCACTGCCGGCCAAGGGGCGGATGGGCGTGTTCTTCGGCAACTGGTACAGCCAGATGCTGCAGGGGCGGGTTCATGGCCAGTTCAAGGACGCGGTGCTGGACCAGGCCATCAGCGGCGCCGAGCGCCTGGAGCAGATGCTCTGCGATGAAGGCGCGCTGATCTTCAAGTTCTGGTTCCACCTGTCCAAGAAACAGATGAAGGGGCGGCTCAAGGCGCTCAAGGCTGACCCGCACAGCCGCTGGATGATCAGCCCGCTGGACTGGCAGCAGTCGGAAACCTACGACCGCTTCGTGCGCTTCGGCGAGCGGGTGCTGCGTCGCACCAGCCGCGACTATGCGCCATGGCATGTGATCGAAGGCTCGGACCCGCATTACCGCAGCCTGGCGGTCGGGCGGATTCTGCTGGAGGGTCTGCAAAACGCCCTCAAGACCGAAGGCGCGATCAAGCAGCCCACCCACATTGCCCCGCTGGGCGAGAGCATCGACCAGCTCAGCCTGCTGGACAGCCTCGACCTGAGCGTGCGGCTGGACAAGAACGACTACCAGGACCAACTGCTCAGCGAGCAGGCACGCCTGGCCGGGCTGCTGCGCGACAAGCGCATGAAGCACCATTCGCTGGTGGCGGTGTTCGAAGGCAATGACGCGGCGGGCAAGGGCGGGGCGATCCGCCGGGTGGCCGCGGCGCTGGACCCGCGTCAGTACCGCATCATTCCCATCGCCGCACCGACCGAGGAAGAACGCGCGCAGCCGTATCTGTGGCGCTTCTGGCGGCACATCCCGGCACGCGGCAAATTCACCGTCTTCGACCGTTCCTGGTACGGGCGGGTGCTGGTGGAGCGGGTCGAGGGCTTCTGCACGCCAGCCGACTGGATGCGCGCCTACGGCGAGATCAACGATTTCGAAGAGCAGTTGAGCAATGCCGGCGTGGTGGTGGTGAAGTTCTGGCTGTCCATCGACCAGCAGACCCAACTGGAGCGCTTCCAGGAGCGCGAGCAGATCCCGTTCAAGCGCTTCAAGATCACCGAGGAAGACTGGCGCAACCGCGACAAATGGGACCTGTATGCCAACGCGGTGGGCGATATGGTCGACCGCACCAGCACCGAAATCGCCGCCTGGACCCTGGTGGAAGCCAACGACAAGCGCTGGGCCCGGGTGAAAGTGCTGCGCACCATCAACGACGCGCTGGAGGCGGCGTTTCGCAAACACAAGAAATAGATAGCGGCTTGGGGGAGCTGGTTGGCCAGCTCCCGCGAGAAGCCCCGGCCTTTTGAAGGGGCGCGATGTCCTTTCTGGACCAGCACCGCACCGGGTCCAGCTGTCAGTGTGTTGCCGTACACCCAACCACCACCCCGGGTTATCGAGGCCATCAATGCATATCTCTTCCGGACGCTGGGGCTATGGTCTGTTCCTGGCGCTATTGACGGCCCTGCTGTGGGGCATTCTTCCGGTCAAGCTCAAGCAGGTCCTGCTGGTCATGGACCCGATCACCGTCACCTGGTATCGCCTGCTGGTCTCCGGCGGGCTCTTGTTCTCGTGGCTGGCGGCAACCCGCCGGCTGCCGTCGTTCGCGCCGCTGGGGCGACGCGGCAAGCTGTTGGTGGCGGTCTGCACCTTCGGCCTGGTGGGCAATTACGTGCTTTATCTCATCGGCCTGAAGCTGGTCAGTGCCGGCACCGCGCAGTTGGTGGTGCAGGTGGGGCCGGTGTTGTTGCTGATCGGCAGCGTGTTTCTGTTCAAGGAGCATTTCAGTGCCGGGCAGGGTGTCGGTCTGGCCCTGTTGCTGGCGGGTTTCGGGCTGTTCTTCAACCAGCGGCTGGAGGAATTGCTGACCTCACTCAGCGCCTACACCACCGGCGTGCTGGTGATTCTGCTGGCGTCGACGATCTGGGTGTTCTACGCCCTCGGCCAGAAGCAATTGCTGACGGTGTGGAATTCCATGCAGGTGATGATGGTGATCTACCTGTGCTGCGCGCTGTTGCTGACGCCTTGGGCGCATCCGCTGGAAGTGCTGCAACTGACGGCGCTGCAAGGCTGGCTGCTGCTGGCCTGCTGCCTGAATACTCTGGTTGCCTACGGCGCGTTCGCCGAGGCGCTGGCGCACTGGGAGGCTTCGCGGGTCAGCGCGACCCTGGCGCTCACGCCGTTGGTGACGTTCGTCGCCGTGGCGCTGGCCGCGTGGTTGTGGCCGGATTATGTAACCGCCGAGCAGATCAACGGCCTCGGGTATGCCGGTGCGTTGGTGGTGGTGCTGGGGTCGGCGCTGACCGCCCTGGGGCCGTCGATCAGCGCCGGCTGGCGGGCCAGGCGCGCACGCCTGGCCCGTTGACTCAGCCCTTGCCACCCGCCTCGAGCATCTGCTCGGGGCGGACCCACTCATCGAACTGGGCGTCGGTCAGGTAACCCAGCGAGAGTGCCGCTTCGCGCAAGGTGGTGCCTTCGCTGTAGGCCTTCTTGGCGATTTCCGCCGCCTTGTCGTAGCCGATGTGCGGGTTCAGCGCGGTGACCAGCATCAGCCCGCGTTCCAGGTGCGCGGCCATCTGTTGCGGGTCCGGCTCGATGCCGGCGACGCAGTGCTGCTGGAAGTTGCGGCAGCCATCGGCCAGCAGCTCGATGGATTGCAGCAGGTTATGAATGATCACCGGCTTGAACACGTTCAACTGCAAATGGCCCTGGCTCGCCGCGAAGCTGATCGCGGTGTCGTTGCCGAGCACTTGGCAGGCCAGCATCGACAGCGCCTCGCACTGGGTCGGGTTGACCTTGCCGGGCATGATTGAGCTGCCCGGTTCGTTGGCCGGCAAGCGCACCTCCTGGAAGCCGGCGCGGGGGCCGGAACTGAGCAACCGCAGGTCGTTGGCGATCTTCATCAGCGCCACGGCCAGGGTTTTCAGGCCGCCGGCGAGGCTGGTCAGCGGTTCATGCCCGGCCAGCGCGGCGAACTTGTTCGGTGCGGTGACGAACGGTAGCCCCGACAGCGCCGCCAGTTCCGCCGCGATGGCCTCGGCGAAACCGTGTGGCGCATTGAGGCCGGTGCCCACCGCCGTGCCGCCCTGGGCCAGTTCGCAGACCGCCGGCAATGCCGAGCGGATGGCCCGCTGGGCATAGTCGAGCTGGGCGACCCAGGCCGAGACTTCCTGGCCGAAGGTGATCGGCGTGGCGTCCATCATGTGCGTGCGCCCGGTCTTGACCAGGTGCATGTGCCGCGCCGACAGCTCCGCCAGGCCCGCAGACAGCTCGGCGATCGCCGGCAGCAGATTGGCGTGCACCGCCTGGGCGGCGGCGATGTGCATGGCGGTGGGGAAACAGTCGTTGGAGCTCTGCGAGCGGTTGACGTGGTCGTTGGGGTGCACCGGGTCTTTGCCGCCGCGGCCCTTGCCGGCCAGTTCATTGGCGCGGCCGGCGATCACTTCGTTGACGTTCATGTTGCTCTGGGTGCCGCTGCCGGTCTGCCAGACGACGAGCGGGAACTGGTCATCGTGCTGGCCGTCGAGCACTTCGTCGGCGGCCTGTTCGATCAGTCGGGCGATCGCTGCGGGCAGGTCGCCGTTGCGGTCGTTGACCCGCGCAGCCGCTTTTTTAACCAGCGCCAGGGCGTGCAGCACCGCCAGCGGCATGCGTTCCTTGCCGATGGCGAAGTTGATCAGGGAACGTTGCGTCTGGGCGCCCCAGTAAACGTGGTCCGGAACTTCGACCGGTCCGAGGCTGTCAGTTTCGATACGGCTCATGCGCTACCCACTCCTTATGCAAGATGCAAGGTCTGACAAAGCAGTTTAGGCCCTGATGACGCGGGCCGGTTCCATAGTCTCTCGTACTATTGAGCAGAGGCTCCCGTCGGCGCAGAATGCTCTACGCTGGAAACACTCACTTACTCTTTAAGGAATTTCGATGACCCGTCTTCGCGCCCTCTGCACGGCTGTCGCGCTGGTTTGCGCCAGCGGCCAGGTTTTCGCCGATGCCGCCAGCCACGCTGCCAATGCCGAGAAATTCCTCGTGCTGGCGCACGCCGACAAGCTCGGAACCCCGGTCTACATGCAGGTTCAGCAGATGTTCGGTCAGCGCTTCGAGCAGACCAAAGCTCCTGCTTCGAAGAAATCCGTGCTCGACAGCTACCAGGCCAAGGCCAACGCTGCGCTGGATAACGCCATCGGCTGGAACAAGCTCAAGCCAGACATGATCAAGCTGTACACCAGCAACTTCACCGAGAGCGAACTGAAAGACCTGGTGGCCTTCTACCAGTCGCCACTGGGCAAGAAAGTCCTGGAAACCATGCCTCGTGTGACCCAGCAATCGGCCCAACTGACCCAGCAGAAGCTGGAAAGCGCGGTGCCGGTGGTCAACAAGCTGCTGGATGACATGACCAAGGAACTCGACCCGAACGCCGGCAAAGCCGCCGCTCCAGCCAAGAAGCCGTAAGCGGGGCCGTTCATGTCGATGCAGCAGAAGATCGAACAGAGCCTTCAAGCACTGGCCCCCCAGCACCTGCAGGTGCTGGACGAGAGCCACATGCACAGCCGTGGCGTGGAAACCCACTACAAGGCGGTGCTGGTCAGTGAGCAATTCGAAGGCCTGAACAGCGTCAAGCGGCACCAGAAGGTCTACGCCACCCTCGGCGATCTGATGGGCCAGTTCCATGCGCTGGCGTTGCACACCTACACCCCGCAGGAATGGGAAAAAGTCGGCAGCGCGCCGGCGTCGCCCACCTGCGCCGGAGGCAGCAAGCACTGATTTCAAATTCAGGTTTTGCTAGAATCCGCACCCGCGCCGCTTGTCGGCGCGTTTTTATTTGTATTTTTTGACCCGGTCCGCCCTTTACGAGGGTGACCACTGGAGAGTTGCAAGCATGACCCAATCCATTGTCGTGGCGGCGCTGTACAAGTTCGTCACCCTCGAAGACTACGTCGAGCTGCGCGAGCCGCTGCTCGCCTGCATGGAAGCCAACGGTGTCAAAGGCACCCTGCTGCTGGCCGAAGAAGGCATCAACGGCACGGTTTCCGCCACCCGCGAAGGCATAGATGGCCTGTTGACCTGGCTGCGCAATGACCCGCGCCTGGTGGATGTCGACCATAAAGAGTCGTACTGCGACGAACAGCCGTTCTACCGCACCAAGGTCAAGCTGAAGAAAGAGATCGTCACCCTGGGCGTGCCAGGTGTGGACCCGAACAAGGCGGTCGGCACCTACATCGAGCCCCAGGACTGGAACGCCATCATCAGCGACCCGGAAGTCCTGCTGATCGATACCCGCAACGATTACGAAGTGGCCATCGGCACCTTCGAAGGTGCGATCGATCCGAAGACCACGTCCTTCCGCGAGTTCCCCGACTACATCAAGGCCAACTTCGACCCGTCGCGGCACAAGAAGGTCGCCATGTTCTGCACCGGTGGCATCCGTTGCGAAAAGGCCTCCAGCTATATGCTCGGTGAGGGTTTCGAAGAGGTCTATCATCTTAAAGGCGGGATCCTGAAATACCTTGAAGAGGTGCCTCAGGAGCAGAGCAAGTGGCAGGGCGACTGCTTCGTCTTCGACAACCGGGTCACCGTGCGTCACGACCTCAGCGAAGGCGACTACGACCAGTGCCACGCCTGCCGCCACCCGATCAACGCCGACGAGCGGGCCTCGGAGCACTATTCGCCAGGCATCAGTTGCCCGCATTGCTGGGACAGCCTGAGCGAGAAGACGCGCCGCAGCGCCATCGACCGGCAGAAACAGATCGAACTGGCCAAGGCCCGCAACCAGCCGCACCCGATCGGGTTCAACTACCGCAAAGCCGAGGTGTGATTCATGACCGCTCGCCTGCTCTACGTCATGGACCCGATGTGCTCCTGGTGCTGGGGATTCGCCCCGGTGGCCAGCGCCTTGATCGCCCAGGCCGGGCAGGCGGGGGTTGAAACCCATCTGGTGGCTGGCGGCCTGCGCAACGGCAGTTCGCCGCTGGATGCTTCGACGCGGCGCTATATCCTCGAACACTGGCAGGCGGTCAACGAGGCCACCGGCCAGCCGTTCCAGCTCGAGGGCGCGATGCCGGAAGGCTTCGTCTACGACACCGAGCCGGCCTGCCGCGCGCTGGTCACCGCTCGCAGCCTTGATCCGCAAGCGGTCTGGCCGCTGCTCGGGCTGATCCAGCAGGCGTTCTACCAGCATGGCGAAGACGTCACCTTGGCGCCGAAGCTGGTGGAACTGGCCGAACAGGCGGGTTTTGACCGCGCGCGTTTCTCCGCAGCCCTCACCAGTCCCGAGCAACGCACTGCCACCGCCGCTGACATCACCTGGGTTCAGGACCTGGGCATCGCCGGATTCCCCACCCTGCTGGCCGAGCGCAACGGCCAGCTTGCCTTGCTGACCAACGGCTACCAGCCGCTGGAAGCCCTCGAACCGTTGCTGGGCCGCTGGCTGGAGCGGGCCGCTTATGCTTGATCTGCCAGGCTCGCCCGACCCGGTCCCCGGGCCTGCGGCGGCGCCCGCCGATCGCTTGAGCTGGGCGGAAATCCGCCGCCTGGCCCTTCATCACAAAAAAGCCTTGTGGACCGCCAACGGTGTTGCCGTACTGGCGGCGCTGTGCAGCGTGCCAATCCCGCTGTTGCTGCCGTTGCTGGTGGACGAAGTGCTGCTGGGTCACGGCGATGCAGCGCTGAAGTGGATGAACCAGTTGCTGCCGGCCAACTGGCAGGTGGCGGCCGGCTATATCGGCCTGATGTTGGCGTTCACCCTGACCCTGCGCTGCTCCGCCCTGGCCTTCAACGTGGTCCAGGCCAAGCTGTTCGCCGGGCTGGCCAAGGACATCGTCTACCGCTTGCGTATCCGCCTGATCGAGCGCTTGAAGCGGATTTCCCTGAGCGAATACGAAAGCCTCGGCAGCGGCACGGTCACCACGCACCTGGTGACCGACCTGGACACCGTGGACAAATTCGTCGGCGAAACCCTCAGCCGCTTCCTGGTGGCGGTGCTGACCCTGACCGGCACTGCGGCGATCCTGATCTGGATGCACTGGCAACTGGCGCTGCTGATCCTGCTGTTCAATCCGCTGGTGATCTTCGCCACGGTGCAGTTGGGCAAGCGGGTCAAGCACCTGAAGAAACTGGAAAACGACAGCACCTCGCGGTTCACCCAGGCGCTGACCGAAACCCTCGATGCGATCCAGGAAATCCGCGCCGGCAACCGCCAGGGCTATTTCCTCGGCCGCCTCGGTCTGCGCGCCCAGGACGTACGCAACTACGCGGTGGCCTCGCAGTGGAAGAGCGATGCGAGCAGCCGCGCCAGTGGCCTGCTGTTCCAGTTCGGTATCGATATCTTCCGCGCGGCGGCGATGCTTACCGTGCTGTTCTCCGACCTCAGCATCGGCCAGATGCTCGCGGTGTTCAGTTACCTGTGGTTCATGATCGGCCCGGTTGAGCAGTTGCTGAACCTGCAATACGCCTACTACGCGGCGGGCGGCGCGCTGAGCCGGATCAACGAGCTGCTCGCACGGGCCGACGAGCCGCAGTTCCCCGGCGGCACCGATCCCTTCCAGGGCCAGACCACCGTGGGCATCGAGGTGCGCGGGTTGCGCTTCGGCTACGGCGAGGAGCCGGTGCTGGACCAGTTGAACCTGTCCATCGCCCCCGGCGAGAAGGTTGCGATCGTCGGCGCCAGCGGCGGCGGCAAAAGTACCCTGGTGCAGCTGTTGCTGGGCTTGTACAGCGCTCAGGCCGGCAGCATCCGTTTCGGCGGCGCGACCCTGCAGGAGATCGGTCTGGAAACCCTGCGCGAGAATGTCGCGGTGGTGCTGCAGCACCCGTCGCTGTTCAACGACACGGTACGCGCCAACCTCACCATGGGCCGCGATTGTTCCGATGACGCCTGCTGGCAGGCGTTGGCGATCGCCCAACTGGACGAAACCATTGGCGCCTTGCCCCAAGGGCTGGACAGCGTGGTCGGCCGTTCGGGCGTGCGCTTGTCCGGTGGCCAGCGCCAGCGTCTGGCGATTGCGCGGATGGTCCTGGCCGAGCCCAAGGTAGTGATTCTCGACGAGGCCACTTCGGCCCTCGACGCGGCGACTGAATACAACCTGCATGTCGCCTTGACGCGCTTCCTCAGTGCCCGCACCACGCTGATCATTGCCCACCGCCTGTCGGCGGTGAAACAGGCCGACCGCGTGCTGGTGTTCGACGGTGGTCATGTGGCCGAGGATGGTGGCCATCAGCAGCTGATCGCCGAGGGCGGCCTGTACGCCAAGCTCTATGGGCATTTGCAGCAAAGCTGATAGCGACATCATGTAGTGCGGTGTCAGAAATCTCTTATTGCCATGAAGGCAAATGGCCTAGTCTGTGAAAACAACGGGGTGAGTCACGTCACCGGCTATGCCGCAAGGGACTTCATGAAGGGAAAACGGACGCTCGGAGCACCCAGGTTGCTGGGGCTCATCTGGCCATTTGTAGCCGTCGTGCTGTTCCAGGCACTGCTGGGCGGGATCAGCCTTTACGCGATGTCGGCCATGCGCGCGTACGTCGGCGGTGAAAGCCTCTGGTCCAAGGGCCAGAAAGACGCGATCTACTACCTGAGCCTGTACGTCGACAGCCGCGACGAAGAAAACTTCCGCAAATACCAACAGGCCCTGGCCATTCCCCAGGGCAGCCATCGCCTGCGCCTGGCGCTTGATCTTCAGCCTCCTGACCTGGAGGCCGCGCGTCAGGGCATTCTCGCCGGCGGCAATCACCCGGACGACGTGCCGAGCATCATCTGGTTCTACCTCAACTTCCGTCATGTCAGTTACATGGACCAGGCCATCGGCCTATGGCAGGTGGGCGACGGTTTCCTGGAGGAACTCGATACCCTGGCCGGTGAAATCCATCAGGGCATCGCCAACAGCCGGGCCACGCCCCGCGACCTGGCGGACTGGAAACGTCGCATCGTGCTGATCAACGAGGCCGTGACGCCCGCGGCCCGCGCCTTCAGCGACGCGCTGGGCGAAGGTTCGCGGATGTTGCTGCGCTTGTTACTGGTGACCAACCTGGCCACCGCGCTGTTCCTGATCGCCCTGGCCTGGTTGCGCTCGAGCAAGTTGCTGGCCCAGCGCCAGGCCTTCGCCAGCGCCCTGCAGGTCGAGAAGGAGCGGGCGCAGATCACCCTGGCCTCGATTGGCGACGGGGTGATCACCACCGATGTCGAAGGCTGCATCGTCTACATGAACGCCGCCGCCGAGCACCTGACCCACTGGGATGCCAGCCATGCCCATGGCCTGCCGCTCGCGGCGTTGTTCAGCGTGCTGGACGACAACGCCGAAAAGGACAACCTGACCCTCACCGAGCACATCCTCAGCGGCGCCCTGCGTGGGGGCAGCGAGCATATCCGTCTGATCCAGCGTCTGGATGGCAGCACGGTTTCGGTGGCGCTGGTCGGGGCGCCGATCATGAGCGAAGGGCGGGTCAGCGGTATCGTGCTGGTGCTGCATGACATGACCCAGGAGCGGCAGTACATCGCCAACCTGTCCTGGCAGGCGACCCACGACGCCTTGACCGGGCTGGCCAACCGTCGTGAGTTCGAATATCGCCTGGAGCAGGCGTTGACCGACCTGGCCCGCCAGGCTGGGCGGCATTCACTGATGTTCCTCGATCTCGACCAGTTCAAGGTGGTCAACGACACCAGCGGTCATGCCGCTGGCGATGAGTTGCTGCGGCATATCTGCGCGGTGCTGCAATCGGTGTTGCGCGAGGGTGATGTGCTGGCGCGGCTGGGCGGCGACGAGTTCGGGGTGCTGCTGCAGAACTGCCCGCCCGAGCAGGCCGAGCGGATTGCCGAGAACCTGCGCCAGGCGGTGCAGAGTCTGCACTTCGTGTGGAAAGGGCGGCCGTTCATGAATACCGTGAGCGTCGGCCTGGTGCACTTGAACCAGGCGCCGGACTCACTGGAAGCAGCGCTGCGGGCCGCCGACATGGCCTGCTACATGGCCAAGGAAAAAGGCCGCAACCGGGTCCAGCTCTACCATGCGGACGACACCGAGTTGTCGGTGCGCTTCGGCGAGATGGCCTGGATCCAGCGCCTGCACATCGCGCTGGAGGAAAACCGCTTCTGTCTGTACGCCCAGGAAATTGCCGCGCTCGCTCCTGGAGACCATGGCGGTGGGCACCTTGAGATTCTTCTGCGCCTGCATGACGAAAGCGGGCTGATCATTCAGCCCGACAGCTTCATCCCGGCGGCCGAGCGCTTCGGCCTGATCACCGCGCTGGACCGCTGGGTGGTGCGCAGCGTCTTCACGATCATTCGCGAGTGCCTGGACGAAGGGCGTGAAGGTCCGTTGGCCATGTGTTCGATCAACCTTTCCGGCAACAGCATCGGCGACGACAAGTTTCTCGAATACCTGCATCGGCAGTTCAGTGACTACGGCATTCCGCCTGAATTGATCTGTTTCGAAATAACCGAAACCAGTGCGATTGCCAATCTTGGCAGCGCGATTCGTTTTATCAACGAATTGAAAGGACTGGGCTGCAAATTCTCGCTGGACGATTTTTGCGCCGGAATGTCGTCGTTCGCGTATTTGAAACATTTGCCTGTAGACTTCCTGAAGATCGACGGTAGTTTCGTCAAGGATATGCTCGAAGATCCGGTCAACCGGGCGATGGTCGAAGTGATCAACCACATCGGCCACGTCATGGGCAAACGCACCGTCGCCGAGTTTGTCGAGACACCGTTGATCCAGCAGGCCTTGCAGGAGATCGGTGTCGACTACGCCCAGGGCTTCCTGATCGAGCGACCCCAGGTCTTTTCCTGTGCCAGCCTGCAGCGTCAGCGTGACGCCGCCAGGCCCTTGCTGTTCGGGTCGCCGGGGACGCTTCGCTGACGCTCACTTTCCAGATCACAAGGACAAGGAGCTGACAGTGACTGATGCGTTTATTCGGACAGGTCCATTGATGGACGCCGCAAGTTATCCCCTCTGGGCCCAGCGCCTGATCCAGGAATGCAGCGCCAGCAAGCGCAGGGTGGTGGAGCACGAGCTCTACCAGCGCATGCGCGACGGCCGCCTGGGCAGCGCGACCATGCACCAATACCTGATCGGGGGTTGGCCAGTGGTCGAGCAATTCTCTGTGTACATGGCCCACAACCTCACCAAGACCCGCTACGCCCGTCATCCTGGCGAAGACATGGCGCGGCGCTGGCTGATGCGCAACATCCGCGTCGAACTCAACCATGCCGATTACTGGGTGCACTGGTGCGAAGCCCATGGCGTAAGCCTTGACGACTTGCAGGCGCAGGATGTGCCGGCAGAGTTGCAGGCGCTCAGCGATTGGTGCTGGCACACCTGCACCGCGGATTCGCTGGTGGTGGCCATGGCGGCAACCAACTATGCGATCGAAGGGGCGGTGGGCGAGTGGTCGGCGGTGGTCTGTGCCACCGGAGCCTATGCCGAGGGTTTCCCCGAGGAAGGCCGCAAGCGCGCCATGAAATGGCTGAAGATGCATGCCCAGTACGACGATGCCCATCCGTGGGAAGCGCTGGAAATCATCTGCACCCTGGCGGGCAACAGCCCGGGCAAGGCGTTGCAGGTCGAGCTGAAACGGGCGATCTGCAAAAGCTACGACTATATGTACCTGTTCCTGGAGCGTTGCATGCAACTGGAACAGGCCGAGTCGCGCCAGGGCGTGCGCTTGCGCAGCGCCCTGGGGCAGGGTTGAGGCTTACTGGGCGTTGAACGCCTGACCGTTGACCCCGGTGCTGTCCGGGCCCATCAGGTAGAGGTAGACCGGCATGATGGCCTCGGGCAGCGGATTGTCCTGCGGGTTTTCGGCCGGGTATGCCTGGGCGCGCATGCTGGTACGGGTGGCGCCCGGGTTCACGCTGTTGGACCGCACCGGGGCGACGCCCTCCAGTTCGTCCGCCAGGGTCTGCATCAGGCCCTCGGTGGCGAACTTCGATACGCCATAAGCGCCCCAGTAGGCGCGGCCCTTGCGGCCGACGCTGCTGGAGGTGAACACCACCGACGCGTCTTCCGACAGCTTCAGCAGCGGCAGCAGGGTCTGGGTCAGCATGAACATTGCGTTGACGTTGATGTGCATGACGCGCATGAAGTTATCGCCGGACAACTGCTCCAGCGGCGTACGCGGGCCAATGATCGACGCGTTGTGCAGCAGCCCGTCGATACGGCCGAAAGCGTTCTCGACCATCACCGCCAGCTCGTCGTACTGATGCGGCAGGGCAGTTTCCAGGTTGAACGGGATGACCACCGGTTGCGGATGGCCGGCGGCTTCGATTTCGTCGTAGACCGCGCTCAGGTTGGCTTCGGTCTTGCCCAGCAACAGCACGGTGGCGCCATGGGCAGCAAAGGCCTTGGCTGCAGCCGCGCCGATCCCGCGACCGGCGCCGGTGACCATGATGACCCGGCCGTTGAGCAGGTCAGGGCGAGCGGAATAGTCGAACATGAGGAATGCCTCGAAAGAATGGCTTCAATCGCCAACAGGCCGGCGTCGCGGCCGGCCTGCCTGGCGGATGGGTGCGGGGATCAGCAGCTGCAAAGGGCGCTGTCGAGCACTTTGCGCAGTTCCAGGGGATGGTCGACCACCACATCCGCGCCCCAGTTGTTGGGGTTGTCCTCTGGATGAATATAGCCGTAGCGCACTGCGGCGGTACGGGTGCCGGCATCGCGGCCGGACTCGATGTCGCGCAGGTCGTCGCCGACGAACAGCACGCTGGCCGGGTCCAGGTCGAGGGTCTTGCAGGCGAGGATCAGCGGCTCGGGGTCGGGCTTGCTGTTCTTCACGTGATCCGGGCAGATCAGCAGGGACGAGCGTTCGGCCAGGCCCAGGCGCTGCATGATCGGTTCGGCGAAGCGCACAGGCTTGTTGGTGACCACGCCCCACAGCAGATTGCCGCGCTCGATGTCGGCGAGCAGCTCGGCCATGCCGTCGAACAGTTTGCTGTGCACCGCGCAGTCGCGCTGGTAACGCTCGAGGAACTCCAGGCGCAGGGCTTCGAACTCAGCCGCCTCGGGGTCCATGTCGAACGTCGCCGCAACCATTGCCCGGGCACCGCCGGAAATCACGTCGCGGATCCGCTTGTCGTCGATCGCCGGCAGGCCGCGCTCGGCGAGCATCGCCTGGCAGATGGCGATGAAATCCGGCGCCGTGTCGAGCAGGGTGCCGTCCATGTCGAAAAGTACTGCTCGCAAACGCATGCTCATTCCTCGCGAAGGGTCTGGATCATGTAGTTGACGTCGACGTCGGCGGCCAGCTTGTAGTGCTTGGTCAGCGGGTTGTAGGTCAGGCCGATGATGTCCTTGACGCTCAGGCCCGCGGCGCGGCTCCAGGCACCCAGCTCGGAAGGGCGGATGAATTTCTTGAAGTCATGGGTGCCGCGGGGCAGCAGCTTCATGATGTATTCGGCGCCGATGATGGCGAACAGATACGCCTTCGGGTTGCGGTTGATGGTGGAGAAGAACACCTGGCCGCCGGGCTTGACCATCTTGAAGCAGGCGCGGATCACCGAGGACGGGTCCGGCACGTGCTCGAGCATTTCCAGGCAGGTGACTACGTCGAACTGCTCCGGCATCTCTTCGGCCAGGGCCTCGGCGGTGGACTGCCGGTACTCGACGTTCACCCCGGACTCCAGTTGATGCAGTTGCGCCACTGCCAGCGGCGCTTCACCCATGTCGATGCCGGTCACCGTGGCGCCGCGCATGGCCATGGCCTCGCTGAGGATGCCGCCGCCGCAACCGACGTCCAGCACTTTCTTGCCGGCGAGCTTGACCCGCTCATCGATCCAGTTGACCCGCAGCGGGTTGATGTCGTGCAGCGGTTTGAACTCGCTCTCGCGGTCCCACCAGCGATGGGCCAGGGCCTCGAACTTGGCGATTTCGGCGTGGTCGACGTTGCTCATGGAACAGTCCTCTGAAGCTGTGAAAATTCGGTGCGGCAGCCTGGCTGCCGGCAATCATTCGGTGTGGCCGGCAATCCGCTGGCCCCAGGCGACGGCGGTGGCATGCAGGGCCTGCTCGTCCATCCGGGTCAGTCGGCCGTCTTCCAGCAGCGCCTTGCCGGCGACCCAGACGTGCTTCACGCAGTCGCGGCCGCTGGCATAGATCAGTTGCGATACCGGGTCGTAAATCGGTTGTTGCGCCAGGCCGGAAAGGTCGAAGGCCACCAGGTCGGCAGCCTTGCCGATTTCCAGGGAGCCGGTGACGGTGTCCAGGCCAAGGGCGCGGGCGCCATTGAGGGTCGCCATGCGCAGGGCGCGGTGGACATCCAGCGCGCTCGCCGAACCGGCCACGGCCTTGGCCAGCAGGGCGGCGGTGCGCGTCTCGCCAAGCAGATCAAGGTCGTTGTTGCTGGCGGCGCCGTCGGTGCCGATGGCGACGTTTACCCCCGCCTGCCACAGCCGTTCGACCGGGCAGAAGCCGCTGGCCAGCTTGAGATTGGATTCCGGGCAGTGCACGACGCTGGTGTTGCTTTCTACCAGCAAAGCCAGGTCTTCATCGCTGACCTGGGTCATGTGCACCGCCTGCAGGCTTGGGCCGAGCAGGCCAAGGCGGGCCAGCCGTGTCAGCGGCCGCTCGCCGCGCTGTTCCAGCGATTGCTGGACTTCGCCGGCGGTCTCGTGGATGTGCATCTGGATTGGCGCATCCAGCTCCTCGGCGACCACCCGGACCTTTTCCAGATTGTCGTCATTCACCGTGTAGGGCGCGTGAGGGCCGAAGGCGATGCTGATGCGCGGGTGGTGGCGCAGGTCGCCGAACAGCTCGACGCCCAGGTTCAGGCCTTCGTCGAAACTGCGCGCGCCGGGGATCGGGAAATCCAGCAGCGGAATGGCGATCTGCGCACGAATGCCGCTCTCGTGCACGCATTCGCTGGCGATCTTCGGGTAAAAGTACATATCGCTGAAGCAGGTGATGCCGCCTTTGAGCTGTTCGGCGATGGCCAGGTCGGTGCCGTCGCGGACGAAGGCCTCATCGACCCAACGGCCCTCGGCGGGCCAGATATGGTCCTGCAGCCAGGTCATCAGGGGCAGGTCGTCGGCCATGCCGCGGAACAGCGTCATCGCCGCGTGGCCGTGGGCGTTGATCAGACCGGGAGCCAGCAGGCAGCCCGGCAACTCGCGGACTTCGTCGGCCTTGAAGCGCCCAAGCTCGGTACGCGGGCCGATGAAGGCGATCTGGCCGTCGCGGATACCCAGCGCATGCTCCTTGAACACCACTCCGGCCGGTTCGACGGGCACCAGCCAGGTTGGCAGGAGCAGCAGGTCGAGAGGGGCGGGGGGCTTGGGCATGGGGCGGGTTTCCCTGGGTTCTGGGGTGGTGGCGAAGTATACCCGAGCGTCCGCGCTTGGGGCTCGTTATAATCGCCGGTTTTTGATGTCCGAATGACGGGGTGAGCATGCGCGATCGACTTCTGGCTGCAGAGAAAGTAAGGGCCATCGATTGGCGGGATGGCGCCTTGCACTTGCTCGACCAGCGCGCGCTGCCGTTCGAGGAAACCTGGTTGAGTTACACCGATGCGGCTGGCGTGGCTGAAGCGATTCGCTCCATGGTGGTGCGCGGAGCCCCGGCCATCGGCATCAGCGCCGCTTATGGGCTGCTGCTGGGGCTGCGTCAGCGCCTGGCTGCCGGCGGCGATTGGCGTGCCGCGCTGGAGGCGGATTTCACCGTGTTGGGTGAATCGCGACCTACTGGCGGCAACCTGGCCTGGGCGCTGAGCCGCATGCGTGATCGGCTGCAACGCCTCAAGGACGGCGACGATCCGTCGCAGGTGCTGGAAGCCGAGGCGCTGGCCATTCATGAAAGCGACCGTGAAGCCAACCTGAACATGGCCCAGTTGGGCATGGAGCTGATCCGCAAGTACCAGGGTAGCGAGCAGGCCGTGCTGACCCACTGCAACACCGGCGCACTGGCGACCGGCGGTTTCGGTACCGCGCTCGGGGTGATTCGCGGCGCCTGGCTCGACGGCATGATCGAACACGTCTACGTCGGTGAAACCCGGCCCTGGCTGCAAGGCACCCGGCTGACGGCCTGGGAGCTGGCCAACGAAGGCATCCCGGTCACCATCAATGCCGACTCGGCGGCGGCGCACTTGATGAAGATCAAGGGCATTACCTGGGTGATCGTCGGCGCTGACCGGATCGCCGCCAATGGCGACGTGGCGAACAAGATCGGCACCTACCAGCTGGCGGTCAACGCCATGCACCACGGCGTGCGGTTCATGGTGGTGGCACCGAGTTCGACCATCGACCTCGCGCTGGCCAGCGGTGACGAGATTCCGTTGGAAGAGCGCGACGGCGCCGAGTTGCTGGAAGTTGCCGGTCATCGGATCGGGCCGGATGTCGACGCCTTCAACCCGGTGTTCGATGTGACCCCTGCGGACCTGATTGACGTGATCGTGACCGAGAAGGGCATCGTCGAGCGTCCCGATACCGCCAAGCTGGCCCAGTTGATGTGTCGCAAACGCCTGCACTGATCCTCCCTGTGCGGGTGGTGGTCGGGACGTTTTCCTTCAAGCCGGGCGGCGCTTTGCCATACTCCCATGCCCCCGGCGACTGTGATAACATCCGGCGGTTTCCAAGACCGCCCACAGGGGCCGTCTTTACTACGCAGATCCATGCTTTAACTCGTTGATTTGTCGTAAGTCGTTGCGGAGGAACTCCTCCGTGGCGGCGAGCTTCGTTTCTCCCCATATGGATGTGACGAAGTTTCACCAGAAAAAGGAATCAGGCTTCTCATGGGCGAACTGGCCAAAGAAATCCTCCCGGTCAATATCGAAGACGAACTGAGACAGTCCTACCTCGACTACGCGATGAGCGTCATTGTCGGGCGTGCACTGCCCGATGCGCGTGATGGCTTGAAGCCCGTGCATCGTCGCGTTCTGTTTGCGATGAGTGAACTGGGTAACGACTGGAACAAACCGTACAAGAAATCCGCCCGTGTGGTCGGTGATGTCATCGGTAAGTATCACCCGCACGGTGATACGGCCGTGTACGACACCATCGTGCGCATGGCTCAGCCTTTCTCCCTGCGTTACCTGCTGGTCGATGGCCAGGGCAACTTCGGTTCGGTCGATGGCGACAACGCCGCAGCGATGCGTTACACCGAAGTGCGCATGACCAAGCTGGCCCACGAGCTGTTGGCCGACCTGCACAAGGAAACCGTGGACTGGGTGCCGAACTACGACGGCACCGAGCTGATTCCGGCGGTCATGCCGACCCGGATTCCCAACCTGCTGGTCAACGGTTCCAGCGGTATCGCCGTGGGCATGGCCACCAACATCCCGCCGCACCACCTCGGTGAGGTCATCGATGGCTGCCTGGCGCTGATCGACAACCCGGAAATCACCATCGATGAGCTGATGCAGTTCATCCCGGGGCCAGACTTCCCGACCGCCGCCATCATCAACGGTCGCCAGGGCATCATCGAGGCCTACCGTACCGGTCGCGGCCGCATCTACATGCGCGCCCGCTCCACCATCGAAGATATCGACAAGGTCGGCGGCCGCCAGCAGATCGTGGTTACCGAGCTGCCTTACCAGTTGAACAAGGCGCGTCTGATCGAAAAGATCGCCGAACTGGTCAAGGAAAAGAAACTCGAAGGCATCACCGAACTGCGCGACGAGTCCGACAAGGACGGTATGCGCATCGTGATCGAGCTGCGTCGTGGCGAGGTTCCGGAGGTCATCCTCAACAACCTCTACGCCCAGACCCAACTGCAAAGCGTATTCGGCATCAACATCGTCGCCCTGATCGACGGCCGTCCGCGCCTGCTCAACCTCAAGGACCTGCTCGAAGCTTTCGTCCGTCACCGCCGCGAAGTGGTGACCCGTCGTACCGTGTTCGAGCTGCGCAAGGCGCGTGAGCGCGGGCACATCCTCGAAGGCCAGGCGGTTGCGCTGTCCAACATCGACCCGGTCATCGCCCTGATCAAGGCTTCGCCTACGCCTTCCGAGGCCAAGGAAGCGCTGATCAGCACGCCGTGGGAATCCAGTGCCGTGCAGGTCATGGTCGAGCGCGCTGGCGCCGATTCCTGCCGTCCCGAGACCCTCGATGCGCAGTTCGGTCTGCGCGACGGCAAGTACTTCCTGTCGCCAGAACAGGCTCAGGCCATTCTCGACCTGCGCCTGCACCGCCTCACCGGTCTGGAGCACGAGAAGCTGCTGGCCGAGTACCAAGAAATCCTCAACCAGATCGGCGAACTGATCCGCATCCTCAGCAGCGCCGAGCGCCTGATGGAAGTGATCCGCGAAGAACTGGAACTGATCCGGGCCGAATATGGCGATGTGCGCCGCACCGAAATCCTCGATGCCCGCCTGGACCTGACCCTCGGCGACATGATCCCGGAAGAAGAGCGCGTGGTGACCATCTCCCACAGCGGCTATGCCAAGACTCAGCCGCTGGCTGCCTATCAGGCGCAGCGTCGTGGCGGTAAAGGCAAGTCGGCTACCGGCGTCAAGGACGAGGACTACATTTCCCACCTGCTGGTCGCCAACAGCCACACCACGCTGCTGCTGTTCTCCAGCAAGGGCAAGGTGTACTGGCTCAAGACCTACGAGATTCCCGAAGCATCCCGCGCCGCTCGCGGCCGGCCGCTGGTGAACCTGCTGCCGCTGGGCGAGGGCGAGCACATCACCACCATGCTGCCGGTGGAGGAATACACCGAGGGTCACTACATCTTCATGGCTACCGCCAACGGCACCGTGAAGAAGACCCCGCTGGAGCAGTTCAGCCGTCAGCGCAGCGTCGGTCTGATCGCTCTGGAACTGGACGAAGGCGACATCCTGATTTCCGCCGCGATCACCGATGGCGAGCGTGAGGTCATGCTGTTCTCCGACGCCGGCAAGGTGACCCGCTTCAAGGAATCCGATGTCCGAGCCATGGGCCGTACCGCCCGCGGTGTTCGCGGCATGCGCCTGAACGAAGGCCAGAAACTGATCTCGATGATCATTCCGGAAGAAGGCAGCCAGATCCTGACCGCCTCCGAGCGTGGCTTCGGCAAGCGCACCGCGATCGGCGAGTTCCCCGAGTACAAGCGTGGCGGCCAGGGCGTGATCGCCATGGTCAGCAACGAGCGTAACGGCCGTCTGGTCGGCGCGGTACAGGTGCAGGAAGGCGAGGAAATCATGCTGATTTCCGACCAGGGCACCCTGGTACGTACGCGGGTAGGTGAAGTGTCGAGCCTGGGTCGTAACACCCAGGGCGTGACGCTCATCAAGCTGGCCAACGACGAGACCCTGGTAGGTCTGGAGCGGGTTCAGGAGCCGTCCGAGGACGACGATGAGCTGGCAATCGACGCCGAAGCGGAGGTTGATGGCGAGGCGGATATCGACGCTCCCGACGGGCAGCAGCGGGATGCCGCCGCTGACGAAGAGGCGCCACAGGACTGAGTTGTAGACGCGTAACCTTAAGGAAGCGGGGCAAGGCCCCGCTTCCTCGTTATCTTGAGCAGAGCGAGAGTGGATGTGAGCAAACGAGCCTTTAACTTCTGCGCAGGCCCCGCTGCGCTCCCTGATGCTGTTCTGCAGCGCGCCCAGGCCGAAATGCTGGACTGGAACGGCAAAGGCCTGTCCGTGATGGAAATGAGCCATCGTAGCGACGACTACGTGGCCATCGCCGAAAAGGCCGAGCAGGACCTGCGTGACCTGCTGTCCATCCCCTCCAACTACAAGGTGCTGTTCCTCCAGGGCGGTGCCAGCCAGCAGTTCGCCGAGATTCCGCTGAACCTGTTGCCCGAGAACGGCACCGCCGACTACGTGGAAACCGGTATCTGGTCGAAGAAGGCCATCGAGGAAGCGCGTCGCTTCGGCAACGTCAATGTCGCCGCCTCGGCCAAGCCCTACGACTACCTGAACATCCCAGGCCAGAACGAGTGGACGCTGACCCCAGGCGCTGCGTACCTGCACTACGCCTCCAATGAAACCATCGGTGGCCTGCAGTTCGACTGGGTTCCGCAAACCGGTGACGTTCCACTGGTGGTCGACATGTCTTCGGACATCCTTTCCCGTGGCATTGATGTTTCGCAGTTCGGCATGATCTACGCCGGTGCGCAGAAGAACATCGGTCCGAGCGGCCTGGTAGTCGTGATCGTGCGTGAAGACCTGCTGGGTCGCGCGCGCAGCGCCTGCCCGACCATGCTCGATTACAAAGTCGCAGCCGACAACGGCTCGATGTACAACACGCCTGCAACCTACTCCTGGTATCTCTCCGGCCTGGTCTTCGAGTGGCTGAAAGAGCAGGGCGGTGTCGCGGCGATGGAGCAACGCAACCGGGCGAAGAAAGATCGCCTGTACGGCTTCATCGACAAGAGCGATTTCTATACCAACCCGATCAGCCTGAACGCCCGCTCGTGGATGAACGTGCCGTTCCGCCTGGCGGACGAGCGCCTGGACAAGGCGTTCCTTGCCGGTGCCGACGAGCGCGGCCTGCTCAACCTCAAGGGTCACCGCTCCGTGGGCGGCATGCGCGCTTCGATCTACAACGCCCTGGGGCTGGAAGCGGTAGAAGCGTTGGTTGCCTACATGGCTGAATTCGAGAAGGAACATTCCTGATGTCGGAACAGGAACTCAAGGCGCTGCGGGTGCGCATTGACAGTCTCGACGAGAAAATCCTCGAACTGATCAGTGATCGTGCCCGTTGTGCGCAAGAAGTCGCACGGGTCAAGATGGGTTCCCTGGCTGAAGGCGAGGTGCCGGTATTCTACCGGCCCGAGCGCGAGGCGCAGGTGCTCAAGCGCGTCATGGATCGCAACCCGGGGCCGCTGGGCAATGAAGAAATGGCCCGCCTGTTCCGCGAAATCATGTCCTCCTGCCTGGCGCTGGAGCAGCCGCTGAAAGTCGCTTATCTCGGCCCTGAGGGTACGTTCACCCAGGCCGCTGCGATGAAGCATTTCGGTCACGCGGTGATCAGCAAGCCAATGGCGGCGATCGACGAAGTGTTCCGTGAAGTTGCCGCCGGCGCGGTGAACTTCGGCGTGGTGCCGGTGGAAAACTCCACCGAAGGTGCGGTCAACCACACCCTCGACAGCTTCCTCGAGCACGACATGGTTATCTGTGGCGAAGTCGAATTGCGTATTCACCACCACCTGCTGGTGGGCGAGAACACCAAGACCGACAGCATCAGCCGCATCTATTCCCACGCTCAGTCGCTGGCCCAGTGCCGCAAGTGGCTCGACGCTCACTACCCGAACGTCGAGCGCGTCGCGGTATCGAGCAATGCCGAGGCTGCCAAGCGGGTCAAGGGTGAGTGGAACTCTGCCGCCATCGCCGGTGACATGGCCGCGGGCCTGTATGGCCTGACGCGCCTGGCCGAGAAAATCGAGGACCGTCCGGACAACTCCACCCGGTTCCTGATGATTGGCAGCCAGGAAGTGCCGCCGACTGGCGACGACAAGACCTCGATCATCGTTTCCATGAGCAACAAGCCGGGTGCCCTGCACGAACTGCTGGTGCCGTTCCATGAAAACGGTATCGACCTGACGCGCATCGAGACGCGTCCGTCCCGCAGCGGTAAATGGACCTACGTCTTCTTCATTGATTTCGTTGGCCATCATCGCGATCCGCTGATCAAGGCCGTGCTGGAGAAGATCAGTCAGGAGGCGGTGGCCCTGAAAGTGCTGGGCTCGTACCCGAAAGCAGTACTCTGAGGCGCGTTAATGCATGATGTTTTGAACAGGGTCCTGCGCCGTGATTGAAGTTGAAACGCAACAGGGCGGGCCACTCGTCGGCCGCCTGGTGGTGGTGGGCCTGGGGCTGATTGGCGGATCTTTCGCCAAGGGCCTGCGCGAAAGCGGTCTGTGCCGCGAGGTGGTCGGTGTCGACCTGGATCCGCAATCGCGCAAGCTGGCGGTTGAGCTGGGCGTGGTTGACCGTTGCGAGGAAGACCTCGAGGCTGCCTGCGTCGGTGCCGACGTCATCCAGTTGGCGGTCCCGATCCTTGCCATGGAAAAGCTCCTGGCACGTTTGGCTGGGATGGATCTTGGGTCGGCCGTACTGACCGATGTGGGCAGCGCCAAGGGCAACGTCGTGCGCGCGGCGCGCGAGGCGATGGCCGGTCGTTTGTCGCGGTTCGTGCCGGGCCACCCGATTGCCGGGTCCGAGCAGAGCGGGGTGGAAGCTTCCAATTCCACGCTGTTCCGCCGTCACAAGGTCATTCTCACGCCGCTGGCGGAAACCGATCCGCTCGCACTTGCCGTGGTTGACCGGCTGTGGCGCGCACTGGAGGCCGATGTCGAGCACATGCAGGTCGAGCGGCACGACGAAGTGCTTGCTGCCACCAGCCACCTGCCGCATCTGTTGGCCTTCGGCTTGGTCGATTCTTTGGCCAAGCGCAATGAAAACCTGGATATCTTCCGTTACGCTGCCGGTGGTTTCCGCGATTTCACGAGAATCGCAGGAAGCGACCCGGTCATGTGGCACGACATCTTCCTCGCCAATCGCGAGGCTGTTCTGCGCACACTGGATACATTTCGCAGCGATCTCGACGCCTTGCGCGACGCGGTCGATGCAGGGGATGGGCACCAGTTGTTGGGCGTATTTACGCGCGCCCGGGTTGCCCGCGAGCATTTCAGTAAAATCCTGGCCCGTCGGGCCTATGTGGACGCTATGAATTCCAACGACCTGATTTTCCTGGCACAACCTGGCGGCCGCCTGTCCGGGCGCATTCGCGTCCCAGGCGACAAATCGATTTCCCATCGCTCGATCATGCTCGGCTCCCTGGCGGAGGGCACCACCGAGGTGGAGGGCTTCCTCGAAGGCGAAGATGCTCTGGCGACCCTGCAGGCCTTCCGTGACATGGGCGTGGTGATCGAAGGTCCGCACCACGGTCGCGTCACGATTCACGGTGTGGGCCTCAATGGCCTCAAGCCGCCGCCTGGCCCGATCTACCTGGGCAACTCCGGCACCTCGATGCGTTTGCTGTCGGGTCTGTTGGCCGCGCAGAAGTTCGACACCGTGCTGACCGGCGACGCCTCGCTGTCCAAGCGTCCGATGAACCGTGTGGCCAACCCACTGCGGGAAATGGGCGCGGTGATCGAGACCGCGGCTGAAGGCCGTCCACCGATGACCATTCGTGGCGGTCACACGCTCAAGGCGCTGACCTACACCCTGCCGATGGCCAGTGCCCAGGTGAAATCCTGTCTGCTGCTGGCCGGCCTGTATGCCGAAGGCAAGACCACCGTTACCGAGCCTGCGCCGACCCGCGATCACACCGAACGCATGCTGCGCGGCTTCGGTTATGACGTGAATGTTGATGGGCCGACTGCGTCGCTGGTGTCTGGCGGAAAATTGACCGCCACGCATATCGAAGTGCCGGCGGACATCTCCTCGGCGGCCTTCTTCCTGGTAGCGGCGTCGATCGCCGAGGGCTCGGAGCTGGTGCTGGAGCATGTCGGCATCAACCCGACCCGTACCGGTGTAATCGACATCCTGCGTCTGATGGGGGGCGACATCACCCTCGAGAACCAGCGTGAAGTGGGTGGCGAACCGGTTGCTGACTTGCGTGTTCGCGGTGCGAAACTCAAGGGTATCGATATCCCTGAGGATCTGGTGCCGTTGGCCATCGATGAATTCCCGGTGCTGTTCGTCGCTGCCGCCTGTGCCGAAGGGCGTACCGTGCTGCGCGGTGCTGAAGAACTGCGGGTCAAGGAGTCCGACCGGATCCAGGTCATGGCCGACGGCCTGTTGGCCCTGGGCGTGAAATGTGAGCCAACTGCGGACGGCATTATCATCGACGGCGGCCAGATTGGTGGCGGTGAAGTGCATGGGCACGGCGACCACCGTATTTCCATGGCCTTCAGCGTGGCTTCGTTGCGTGCCAATGCGCCGATTCGTATCCACGATTGTGCCAACGTCGCTACTTCTTTCCCTAACTTCCTCGCACTTTGTGCGCAAGTGGGTATTCGCGTTGCTGAAGAGGGCAAGTCGTGAGCACGCACGCACCAGTCATCACCATTGACGGACCGAGCGGCTCGGGCAAAGGCACGATCGCTGGCCTGCTGGCCCGGCGCCTGGGCTGGAATCTGCTCGATTCCGGCGCCTTGTATCGCTTGTTGGCCTTCGCCGCGAGAAATCATGGTGTTGACCTGACCAATGAGGAACTGCTGAAGGCGCTCGCCGCTCATCTGGATGTGCAGTTCCTGGCTGCGGAAGAGGGTCAACTGCAGCGGATCATTCTCGAAGGCGACGACGTCACCAATGACATCCGCAACGAGCAGATCGGCGCCGGGGCGTCGCAGGTTGCCGCGCTGCCGGCGGTGCGTGAGGCGCTGCTGCAGCGGCAGCGAGCCTTCCGTGAAATGCCGGGCCTGATTGCCGATGGTCGGGATATGGGTACGGTCGTTTTTGCGGATGCACCGCTTAAGATATTTCTGACAGCCAGCGCCGAAGAGCGGGCTCGTCGCCGTTACCTCCAGTTGAAGGCAAAAGGCGATGATGTTAGTCTGTCGAGTCTGCTAGATGAGATACGTGCGCGCGATGAGCGCGACACCCAGCGTTCGGTGGCTCCGCTCAAGCCCGCCGCCGACGCAATTCAGCTGGATTCCACTGAATTGTCCATCGAGCAGGTGCTGGAACGCATCTTGAGTGAAGTCGCGCTGCGCGACATCACCGGATGACCAGGGAGGCTGCAGGATTACCCAGTCAACGTCCTGCAGACGACCCTTACTATGAACGAAACCCACATTGTCTGGAATGTGGCTGATGGGCGGATTTATCGCCCGAATCTACAGGAATTAAAATGAGCGAAAGCTTTGCAGAACTCTTTGAAGAAAGCCTGAAAACCCTCAACCTTCAACCAGGTGCGATCATCACCGGTATCGTTGTCGATATCGACGGTGACTGGGTTACTGTCCACGCTGGTCTGAAGTCCGAGGGCGTCATCCCGCTCGAGCAGTTCTACAACGAAGCTGGCGAGCTGACCATCAAGGTCGGTGACGAAGTTCACGTTGCGCTGGACGCGGTGGAAGACGGCTTTGGCGAAACCAAACTGTCCCGTGAAAAAGCCAAGCGCGCCGAGTGCTGGATTGTTCTGGAAGCAGCTTTCGCCGCCGAAGAAGTGGTCAAGGGCGTTATCAACGGTAAGGTTAAAGGCGGCTTCACTGTCGACGTTAACGGTATCCGTGCGTTCCTGCCGGGCTCCCTGGTTGATGTCCGCCCAGTGCGCGACACCACCCACCTCGAAGGCAAAGAGCTGGAATTCAAGGTCATCAAGCTGGACCAGAAGCGCAACAACGTTGTCGTTTCCCGTCGCAGTGTCCTGGAAGCCGAAAACAGCGCCGAGCGCGAAGCTCTGCTGGAATCGCTGCAGGAAGGCCAGCAAGTCAAAGGTATCGTCAAGAACCTCACCGACTACGGCGCATTCGTGGATCTGGGCGGCGTCGATGGCCTGCTGCACATCACCGACATGGCCTGGAAGCGTATCAAGCATCCGTCGGAAATCGTCAACGTTGGCGACGAGATCGATGTCAAGGTTCTGAAATACGATCGCGAGCGTAACCGCGTATCCCTGGGCCTGAAGCAACTGGGCGAAGACCCATGGGTTGCTATCAAGGCACGTTACCCAGAGAGCACCCGCGTTATGGCGCGCGTTACCAACCTGACCGACTACGGCTGCTTCGCTGAGCTGGAAGAAGGCGTTGAAGGTCTGGTACACGTTTCCGAAATGGACTGGACCAACAAGAACATCCACCCGTCGAAAGTCGTTCAAGTTGGCGACGAAGTGGAAGTCATGGTTCTGGACATCGACGAAGAGCGTCGTCGTATCTCCCTGGGCATCAAACAGTGCAAGTCGAACCCATGGGAAGACTTCTCTGGCCAGTTCAACAAGGGCGACAAGATCTCCGGCACCATCAAGTCGATCACCGATTTCGGTATCTTCATTGGTCTGGACGGCGGCATCGACGGTCTGGTTCACCTGTCGGACATCTCCTGGAACGAAGTCGGCGAAGAAGCCGTACGTCGCTTCAAGAAGGGCGACGAGCTGGAAACCGTCATCCTGTCGGTTGACCCAGAGCGCGAGCGTATCTCCCTGGGCATCAAGCAGCTGGAAGACGATCCGTTCTCCAACTACGTTGCTGTCAACGACAAGGGCGCTATCGTCAAGGGCACTGTGAAAGAAGTTGACGCCAAAGGCGCCATCATCACTCTGGCCGACGATATCGAAGCTACTCTGAAAGCTTCCGAAATCAGCCGTGACCGCGTTGAAGACGCGCGTAACGTCCTGAAGGAAGGCGAAGAGATCGAAGCCAAGATCATCAGCGTTGACCGCAAGAGCCGCGTAATCAACCTCTCCATCAAGTCGAAAGACGTTGAAGAAGAGAAAGAGGCTATCCAGCAAATCGCCAAGGCTCCAGAAGCCGCTGGCGCTACCCTGGGTGACCTGCTGCGCGCGGAAATGGCCAAACAGAACTAAGTTCTGCTTGATCAAAAAAAGGCGACTTCGGTCGCCTTTTTTTATGCCTGCTATTTCAGTTGTTTAACCGCGACAGCCTGTAGATATGGGGCTTTCAGCGCGAAGCGGCATCATCCAATTCTGGATTTTTTTCTTAAGTCAATAACCGGGCTGTTCAAATTCATCAGCCCATGCTAAAACCAATGGAGGCAATGACCTAGCTGCTTGATACAGAAGGGAAAAAGATGACGAAGTCGGAGCTTATCGAACGTATTGTCACCCATCAGGGGCTGCTCTCATCGAAGGATGTTGAGCTGGCCATCAAGACCATGCTTGAGCAGATGTCGCAGTGTCTAGCCACCGGAGATCGTATTGAGATCCGGGGCTTTGGTAGCTTCTCGCTGCACTATCGCGCTCCTCGCGTGGGGCGTAACCCCAAGACCGGGCAATCTGTCAGCCTTGACGGAAAATTCGTGCCGCATTTCAAGCCTGGCAAGGAGCTGCGCGATAGGGTCAATGAAGAAGATGAGCTTCCTGAAGACTGATCTGTGCAAGAGGATGTGATCATGCGCAATATCAGGCGCCTTTTGTTGGTGCTATTTGTGATCGTGCTGGCGGCGCTGGCTTTATTCTTTGTCCTGGAAAACCAGCAGTCTGTAGTTTTGGTATTTTTTGGTTGGACTGCACCAGCTGTTCCTGTCGCGGCACTTGTGTTGGCTGCGCTTGTTGCCGGTCTGGCCGTTGGCCCGTTGTTGGGTGGCCTTATCGTTCTCAAGGCCAGGCGTGGTCTGAGCTGAGCCTTCATTGGACTTCTGGGTTTACAAAAACCTTGTAATCCAGACGACTCCTACAGCCTCTACGGAATTTTCCTGCTGATGGCTCCGAGTTAGATGTGGGGTAATGCTGCTCCTGGTCCAAGGAGTGCAGGCAGCATGGTTTTCCCCATCATTACCCATCACGGGGCCACGCGGGGTGTCACAGGCTCGTGTCATCAGCTTCATCTTGATGCGCAATGCAGCGTGCTGATTGACTGTGGGCTGTTTCAGGGTGTGGACGCATCTACACAGCCGTACCCGGTGATTGATTTCCCTGTTGAACGTTTGAAGGCCCTGGTGGTGACCCACGTCCATCTGGATCACGTGGGACGCATCCCTGACCTATTGGCCGCAGGCTATCGCGGGCCGATTCTCTGCAGCGTGCCCTCTGCGAAGCTGCTTCCTGTCGTGCTTGAAGATGCTATGAAGGTTTCCGGACGTTGGTCGCCGGATGCTATCGAGCGCTGTCTGCGCCTCCTGAGTGTTGCCACTACCCCTTTGGCTTTCGATGAATGGCACGACGTTGCTGGCGTTTCGTTGTCGAGTTGTCGGGTGCGGCTGCAGCGTGCGGGGCACTTGCTGGGTTCAGCCTATGTTGAGTTCGATATCCAGGGGGCGCAGCTGGAATCGGATTGTCGCGTGGTGTTTTCGGGTGACCTGGGTGCGGGAAACAGTGCTTTGTTGCGTCAACCCCATTCGCCGGAGCGTGCAGATATCCTGGTGCTCGAAAGTACCTACGGTGATCGCTTACATGCAGGAAGTAGCACCCGTCGGCGGCGTCTGGAACAGGTTATAGAGCGTGCACTTGTTGACCGCGGTACGGTGTTGATCCCTTCATTCAGTATCGGGCGCACGCAGGAGTTGCTCTTCGAGCTTGAGGGTATCCTGCACGACAAGGCTCTTCTGATACCGGATGCCGGGGCCGGGCAGACGGCATCTTCCACTCAATTGATCGACTGGCCACAGTTGCCGGTGATCCTCGACTCGCCATTGGCCGGCCGGCTTACTCAGATTTATCGCGATCTGGGTTTGTACTGGAATGAAGACGCTCGCCAGCGTCTGGCACAAGGGCGTTGCCCCTTTAGTTTCCGTCAGTTGAGCAGCATAGACAGCCATCAACAGCATCAGCAGGTGGTCAACTACCTTGGCAGTACCGGCCGGCCGGCGATCGTGATTGCGGGTAATGGCATGTGCACGAGTGGTCGAATCGTCAATTACCTGAAGGCCATGCTTGGCGACTCAAGGCATGAGGTTGTGTTCACTGGTTATCAGGCACGGGGCACGCCTGGTGCGGTCATTCAGGCAAGCGAGGGGGCTGAGGGCTTTGTGATGGTTGACCTTGATGGGGCGATGCGCGAAATCAAGGCCAAGGTCACCACGGTCGGTGGATACTCGGCTCATGCCGACCAGGCTGGGTTGGTGGAGTTTGTAGCGGGCATACCTCGATGGCCGGACAGGATCGTTTTGGTTCATGGTGAGGCTTCGGCGAAGCAGGCGTTGGCTGCTGCGTTGAGGCGACGTAGGGCGGGGCAAGAGGGGGTCGCGAGGATCGAGGTCCCAGGTGGTCTATAAAGTGTTGAGCATGGCGCCAAAAGGCGCGCAGTTCAATTGCGAAAGAGGGGTTGGGATAAGCGTCGGGGGCATTTGGAGCCTGCTGCCCAGTTTCTGAATGATTGGTGGTGGTGGACTGCGCTTGGACGAGAGGGCAGGAACTTCTCTTTCAGTACGTCACTCTATATTTGCTTTTGGATGATCAGATTATTCTTGTGGATATAGAACGTGGTGGGTGGGTGTGACTGGCCCTGTGCTATGTTTTGTTTCTGTTAGAACGGTTGTCGGACAGGAGGTCAAGGGTTGGTGTTTGATAGATGTGTAATGGACGGTTGTTGATGATTGTTAGGCGGGCTCAAGGGGAATTACAGTAAATGCGCAATGACCGTGAGTGTCGTGATAAAGATCATGAAATTGATTTGCTGGCTATGCTTGAATTGCTGTGGAGGCAACGGGCTGTTGTGTTTGTAATAGTATTTTTAGCTGTGGCTCTCTCTTTGTTTTATATTGTTGTTAGAGTGCCTGTGTATGAAGCAAAAGCCATTGTCGAGGCGCCCGCTCAAGAGAATATTTCCCAGCTTAACTATGGGCGGGGAGGGGAGTCGGGGTTGCCCCTTCTGACGACTGGTGATGTTTATGAAATCTATGTTCATCACCTGTTGTCCGAGTCGCAGCGTCGGAAATTCTTTGAGTCAGTATACCTGCCGCAATTGTCCGAGGTGCAACGCAGGGGGGCTGTGGAGGATCTTTATAGAGGCTTTGCGCGGCTACTACAGGTCGTTCAGCTAAGTAAGTCGCCTGCCCGTTATTCTGTGTCGGTGAAACTGCCCGATCCTGAGCAGGCCGCTTTGTGGGTCAAGCAATACATCGAAATGGCGGAAGTCGCTGCCAAGGCTGAGGTTTTGGAGAACGTCAGAAGTGATGCGTCCACCAGGGCAGAAAATCTGCGGCGGGAGATCACTGCGGAGCGCGAGACAGCCAAGAGGAAGCGTGAAGATCGTGAGGCTCGTTTGCGTGAGGCGCTTGCGGTAGCTAGGTCGATAGGTCTGCATAGGCCTCTGGCTCTTTCCGGGGAGGTGGCGGCGGAACTATCACCGGGGCGGGTAGGAGTTTTGAGTTACATGCGGGGTAGTGATGCGCTGGGGGCGGAGATTGAAAGTCTTGAGGCGAGGGCCTCTGATGATCCGTTCATTGACGGTTTGCGTGAGCGCCAAGTGGAGCTTGAGTTTTACAGTGCGCTGAAAATCTTACCGTCGACCATTGCTGTTTATCGTCAGGATGGTGCTATTGGGGTTCCTGATCGGTCCATTTTGCCTAGCGGCGTCCTTGTAGTTGTCGTGGGGAGCTTGCTAGGCGTGGTGGTGGGCGTGGCGTCTGTTTTGATGTGGTACCTGATAAGTGTTGCTTTCTTGTCACCAGATAATGGAAATCATGGAAAGAGGCGTCGGCACGGCGGGGGTGACTCGGGACAAGTCTTGTAATCGATCAGAACGCTGGTAGACTCCCTGCTTTTGAAATGATGCTGGTTTGGCAGAAAATCTTCTGGCCTGCTGGTGTCTTTCCGGTGATGGTTTCGTCTCCGGAGCGCTGAGATTTCTACCAAGGCAGGTTTATTGTGACTAGTGCAGCCAACTTCCCACCTTCCACGCGTGTCGAGTTTGACTTGTTTACGATATCTCAAGTCGTATGGCGGCAAAAAGGATTGATCGGTGCGGCTGCTGCCTTGGTAGGCCTGCTTTTCGCTATTTACGCATTTTTTATTGCGACGCCCGTGTATCAGGTCACAAGCGTTCTGCGCCCGGTCGCATTGAACGACATGGATGCGTTGAATCGTTCCGCTCTCTATTCGCTGTCTCCTGAGGCCGCTTTGTTGAGAGTGGGGACTGCCCTGGACTCTTACGAGGCTCGGCTCAATTATTTTCGAGCGAACGAGGCATTGTTCAAGCCATATCTGCGCGCGGGCATGAGCGTGGAACAAGCGTTTGAAGAGTTCAACCGCAGTTCGCTCAAGGTCACCATGCCAGCCCCTGATTCCGGGGTGGCCGGAATGCGTGTCACCATCGACATGTCCTACCCAGCTGGAGTGGATGGCGTGGCTATCCTCAATGGTTTCGTGTCTTTTGCGATTGCAGCAGAGCGCAACCTGGTTCAGGCTGATTTCGATGTGATTCTCAAGAATCGACTTAACGAAGTCGCTGCTCAGATCGATGCGCAAAGGGCTGTCTATGACGGAGACAAGAAGTCGCAAATCGCCAGGTTGCTTGAGCAGCACAACCTCAAGCGCTCCCTTCTGGAAGACGAACTCAATGCTCTTCGCCAGCAGTTGAAGGTTCAGCGATCCAATCGCATCAGTGAGCTATCCGAAGCGATCTCCATCGCTCGCTCCCTGGGTATCAAGCGGCCCACTACGCCCTCGATGCTCGGAGACTCTGCTCAATCTTCATCCGGAAGTGTGGTGCGTACCGAAGTCAGCAATCAGACTATTCCATTGTATTTCATGGGTAGTGATGCGTTGGAGGCAGAACGCGCCGTTTTGCAGAAGCGCACTTCTGATGATTTCTCCACGAATCGTGTTGCTGAGATTCAGAAAGAATTGCAGCTTCTTCAGGCCAATCGTCAAGTCGAAATCCTCAAGCGTCGGCAGAATGATGAGCTTTTCCTGCTGGGTATCGAGCCTATGGAGAAAGAAATGGTTCGCCTGAAAGGCCTGAACACCGATATGCAGGAACTGAAAATGGTTCTTGTCGATCGCTCCGCTCTGCAGTCTCCGGCGCCGATCAAGCCTATGAAATCACTTCTCGTTGTCCTGGGGGCTCTTCTGGGTGCTCTGTTGGGAGCGGTGTTCGTGGTTTTGGCGCGATATATGACCCTGCGTCGTAGCGCCATGGCTATTCATTGATAGCTACGATCCAAATGACCGTTGGTCGTTTTAAAGTCTTATAAAATTGTATTCTGATCACCATTCCTTGCTTTAGTCTGGCGGGGATGGTGTTGGCGTTTCAAAAAATATAGATTGGCGGGAATGGCGAATGCCGCTCTTTGAAGTGGTATTTCTGTATGAGGTCGTAATTATTTAGTGGGCATTCGTTGATTGTCTGCCTACAGATGGGATGAAGGTGCTACGTAATGAAAAAAATTTTGGTAACTGGCGCTGACGGGTTCATTGGTTCGCACCTGACAGAATTGCTTGTCCGTGAAGGTTATGAAGTCAAGGCGCTGTCCCAGTATAATTCTTTCAACTACTGGGGATGGCTTGAGGATATCTCTTGCCTCAAAGACATTGAGGTGTTGAATGGCGATGTTCGTGACCCGCATTACTGCAAGCATATTACCAAGGGCGTGGATGCCGTTTTTCACCTCGCGGCGCTGATTGCTATTCCTTATTCCTATGTTGCTCCTGACAGTTACGTCGATACCAATGTCAAAGGTACGCTGAATATTTGTCAGGCAGCTCTGGATAACGGTGTCCAGCGCGTTATTCATACCTCGACAAGCGAAGTGTATGGCACCGCGCAGTATGTACCGATTGATGAGAAGCACCCACTGCAGGCACAGTCGCCTTATAGCGCTTCGAAAATCGGTGCTGACGCCATGGCAATGAGCTTCTACAACGCCTTCGACTTGCCTCTGACCATCGCTCGTCCATTCAACACGTATGGTCCACGCCAGTCCGCGCGTGCGGTCATCCCAACGATCATTACCCAGATCGCCAGCGGCAAGAAGCAGATCAAGCTGGGCGACGTTTCGCCTACTCGCGATTTCAATTATGTGGCTGATACATGCCGAGGCTTCTTGGAGCTTGCTCGTTGTGAGAAGGCCATTGGCGAAACCGTGAATATCGGCTCCAACTACGAGATTTCCGTTGGTGATACTCTCGAGTTGATTCGTGAGCTGATGGGAAGCGACGTCGAATTTCTCACTGATGATCAGCGCTTGCGCCCCGAGAAGTCGGAAGTCTTCCGTCTGTGGTGCGACAACGCCAAGATCAATGGTCTGACCGGGTTCAAACCTGAATACTCGATTCGCCAAGGGTTGCAGGAAACGATCAACTGGTTCTCCCGCGCAGAAAATCTGGCCAAATACAAAGCCGACCTCTACAACGTCTGAGTGCCTGCCATGTTCAAAGCGCTAATCGGTTTCATTCGCGAGCAGTACCGTACAGACGAGTTCATCCCGTTGCACGCACCCGTGTTCCAAGGGAATGAAAAACAGTATGTACTTGAAACGGTCGATTCGACTTTCGTTTCCAGTGTTGGGGCGTTCGTGGACCGCTTTGAAAGTGACATGGCGGCCTATACCGGATCACCGCGAGCGGTGGCGACGGTGAACGGAACGGCGGCGTTACACGTTGCGTTGCTGCTGGCCGGGGTAAAGCCCGGTGACCTGGTTCTGACTCAGCCGCTGACATTTGTCGCAACTTGCAATGCGATCGCCTATTGCGGTGCCGAGCCAGTGTTCATTGATGTGGACCGGCACACCATGGGTCTTTCCCCAAGCGCTTTAGAGGTGTGGCTGGAAGATAACGCTGTTTTGGGCAGTGATGGTCTTTGCCGGACGAAAGAAGATGGGCGAGTCCTGAGGGCCTGTCTGCCTATGCACACTTTCGGCCATCCAGTGGATATCGATGGTCTGCTCAGCGTTTGTGCCCGCTGGAGCCTGGCTATCGTGGAGGACGCGGCAGAGTCTCTAGGCAGTCTTTACCACGGGCGCCATACCGGTACTTTCGGTTGTGTCGGGACATTGAGCTTCAACGGTAACAAGATCATCACAACGGGTGGGGGGGGCATGATCCTCGCGGGAGATGCCTTGGGGGCACGCGCCAAGCACATCACCACCACCGCCAAGCAGGCTCATCCCTATGAGTACGTTCATGACGAAGTCGGTTACAACTACCGCCTTCCCAATCTGAATGCTGCCTTAGGTTGTGCGCAGTTGGAGCGCCTGGAGGATTTCATCACCAGTAAACGTGAACTGGCTGCGAACTACGAGCAGTTCTTCGAGGGGCAGTCTCTGCAGTTTTTCCGCGAGCCTGAGGGTTGCCGTTCCAATTACTGGCTGAACGCAGTGGTTTGTGAGGATCTGGCACAACGCGATGCACTGTTGCAGGAGAGTAATCAGGCAGGGGTGATGACCCGTCCAATCTGGAAGCTGATGACCCATCTACCTGCGTTTTCCCGTTCATTGCGTGGCAATCTTGAAAATGCCCTCTGGCTGGAAGATCGTGTGGTCAACCTGCCCAGCAGCATTCGTCCGGGGTCGGTGGATTGAAGCGCAAGGTCGCTGTCTTCACTGGTACCCGGGCTGAGTATGGTTTGCTGTACTGGTTGATGAAGGATATCCAGGCCAGCCAGGTGTTGGAGTTGCAGGTCATCGTCAGTGGCATGCACCTTTCGCCGGAGTTCGGCGAAACCTGGAAAGTCATAGACAGTGATGGCTTTGGCATCGATGCCAAAGTCGAAATGCTTCTGTCTTCCGACAGTGATGTTGGTGTGGTGAAGTCCATGGGGTTGGGTATTCTCGGTTTCGCCGATGCGCTTGATCGTTTGCGCCCTGACGTTCTGGTGGTTTTGGGGGATCGCTTCGAAGCATTGGCGATTGTCCAGTCGGCTTTGGTCATGAAGATTCCCGTGGCCCACCTGCATGGCGGGGAAATCACCGAAGGCGCTTATGACGATGCAATTCGTCATGCCATAACCAAAATGTCGTATCTGCATTTTGTCGCCGCCGATGCCTACCGTCAGAGGGTCATCCAGATGGGTGAATCTCCAGAGCGCGTATTCAATGTTGGCGCTGTTGGTCTGGATCATCTGCTGCGCAGCGAGCGCATGAGTCGTGCCGAGTTGTCCGAAAGTCTGGACTTCGTTCTCGACTCGCCTTTTCTCCTTGTTACCTATCACCCGGTAACCCTCGCTGAGGAAGATCCTGTGGCGAGTTTCGAGGCGTTGCTGTGTGCCCTGGATCGTTTCCCGGAGTACAAGGTAATCATCACGTATCCGAATGCCGACAATGGCGGGCGTGCCATTATTCCTCTGCTTGAAGCCTATGCCCAGCAGACGCCTGAAAGGGTTAAGGCGATTCCTTCTCTTGGGTTCAAGCGCTATTTGTCTGCGGTGGCTTTGGCCGACGCTGTGGTTGGAAACTCCTCAAGCGGGATCATCGAAGTGCCGGCGTTCGCTGTGCCTACGGTGAATATCGGCGCAAGACAGGACGGGCGTCTGGCGGCGGAATCAATCTTGCACTGCAAGGCGCAGGCAGATGCTATCGAGGGCACGTTGCGCGAGGCGCTCTCCGAAGAGTTTGCCGAGGTTTGCAAAAGAGCGGTAAACCCGTACGGCGCGGGCAACGCTTCGCACAGTATCGCAAGCGTCCTTGAACGCTTCGATATGAATCCTAACAAGTCTTTTCAAGATCTGGTCTAAGCCATGAAGTTATCCGATGCAAGCGCGGTGTATATCATTGCAGAGGCAGGTGTTAACCATAACGGTGAGCGCGACCTCGCTTATGCCCTTGTCGATGCCGCAGCCGATGCCGGCGTTGATGCCGTCAAGTTTCAGACTTTTGATGCTGAGCGACTGGCGTCCAAGGCTGCGCCCAAGGCGAGCTATCAGAAACAGAGCACCGATGCATCGGAAAGCCAATTGGCGATGCTCAAGAAGCTGGAGTTGCCCAAGGCGTGGCATTTCGAGCTTCAGGCGTATGCCCGTAGCAAGGGTATCGAGTTCCTTTCCACTGCGTTCGACAGTGGCAGCCTGCAGTTTCTATGCGAGATGGATCTGCCGTTTTTCAAGATTCCGTCTGGAGAGCTGACGAACGGGCCGTTGCTTTGGCAATTTGCTCACACTGGCAAGCCGCTGGTTCTTTCCACTGGCATGGCCACCATGAGTGAAGTGGAGCAGGGCCTGGCCATCATCGCCCATGCCCTGGCCTCGACAGCCGAGCCCGGAAACATGGATGAGGTCTGGAAGTGCTGGAGCGACCCGGTGAGCCGGCAACGTCTGCAGGGGCACGTGACTTTGTTGCACTGCACCTCTCAGTACCCGACACCGGCCCATGAGGTCAATCTGCTGGCGATGGACACCCTGAGGGCGTTCGGGCTACCTGTTGGTTATTCCGATCATACCGAGGGCTGTCTCATCCCCGTCGCTGCAGTTGCCCGTGGCGCTAGCGTGATTGAAAAACACTTCACGTTGGATCGTTCGATGCCGGGGCCGGACCACAAGGCATCGCTCGAGCCGGACGAACTCAAGTCGATGGTTAGCCAGATCCGGGCTCTACAGCTTGCGCTCGGAGATCCGTGCAAAGTACCGCAACCCAGCGAATGGGATACCCGCAAGGCCGCGCGCCAGCAGGTAGTCGCAGCACGTGACATTGCTGCCGGTGCGATCATTGCCCGGGATGACCTGACTACCGCGCGCAGCGGTTCTGGATTGCCTCCGACAGCCTTGTGGGAGCTGGTAGGCAGCACAAGTCGCCGCGCCTTTGGGGTGGGTGAGATCATCGAGAAATGAACCAGTCCGATGTGCGTCCTTTGCCATTGATCCTGATGGGTGCGGGTGGTCACGCTAAAGTGTTACTTTCCTTGGCCAGGGCGTGTGGTTACGACGTTGTCGGGGTATGTGATCCCGGCTTGGTCAGGCAGGGCATCAGCCATTGGCGAGGTATTGCGGTGCTGGGCGCTGACGATGTGCTGGATCAATACGCTCCCAGTGACATCGAGCTCATAAACGGGATCGGTCAGGTTGTCGGCGGAAACTTGCGTCGTGTAGTGCATGAGAGCGCAAGTGCCAAGGGGTTTCGCTTCCCTCCCTTGGTGCACCCGGCTGCCTGGCTCGATGATACGGTCGTTCTGGAGGAGGGTGTCCAGGTGATGGCGGGTGCGATCTTGCAAGCGGATGTACGCATTGGCTGTGCGAGTATCGTCAATACCAGCGCCAGCATCGACCATGACTCCCGTGTAGCTGCCCACGTGCATGTTGCCCCGGGCGTAACCCTGTGCGGCGGCGTGACCGTTGCCGAAGGCGCATTTATAGGAAGTGGTTCCACTGTAATCCAAGGCGTCGTGATTGGAGAGGACGCCTTGGTGGGGGCTGGTACCGTTGTCGTGCGCGACGTGCCCGCCCGAGGCGTTCTGATCGGTCCGTCGGCCCGGACAAGGTCTGTGCCGGACTCGTGAATATTAGAGAAGGTATGCAATGAAGCAGTGGGAACTAACACTCGTCGATCCTGAGTGCTCTATGGAAAAAGCCATTGCGACGCTGGATAAGGTCGCGGTGAGAATCGTCATGATTGTGGATCATGAACGGCGACTGCTGGGAACCCTGACGGATGGCGACGTCCGCCGTGCTTTGTTGAAGCAGCGGCCCTTGACCACGCCGGTCAGCGAGGTCATGTGTTCTACTCCAAGGACCGCTGAGCGGGATTGGAGCAAAGAACGCATTCTGGCGGTGATGGAGCGCTACCAGTTGCTGCAGTTGCCGGTGCTGGACGCCAATGGTGTGGTGATCGGCCTGGAAACCTTGCACGACCTGCTCAATAAACCGCGCAGAAACAATCCGGTCTTCCTGATGGCAGGCGGGTTCGGTACGCGTTTGCGCCCGCTGACCCACAATTGCCCGAAGCCGCTGCTGAAGGTAGGCGACAAGCCCATTCTGGAACTGATTCTGGAACGCTTCATCAACTCTGGTTTCCACCGCTTCTTCATTTCCACTCATTACATGCCGGAAATGATCCGCGAACACTTCGGTGATGGCAGTCGTTGGGGGGTGAGCATTCGTTATATCCACGAAGAGTCGCCACTGGGTACCGGTGGAGCGCTAGGACTGTTGCCTCATGATGAAATCGATCTGCCGATGTTCATGATGAATGGCGACTTGCTGACCACGCTGGATTTCGAAAACGTACTGGATTTTCATCAGGCCCATAGCGGTTCCGCCACGATGTGTGTGCGTGAGTACGAATACTGCGTGCCTTATGGCGTTATCCAGAGTGACGGACACCGAATTCGCTCCATGGTGGAAAAACCGGTGCAGCGCTTCTTCATCAACGCCGGTATCTACCTGCTTTCGCCCGAGCTGGTGAAGAGCGTATCGGCAGGTACCCGTGTCGACATGCCAACCTTGCTGGAACATGAAATTTCTGCCGGCCGCGACGTCAATATGTTCCCGATACATGAGTATTGGCTGGACATCGGGCGGATGGAGGACTTTCAACGAGCCCAGCACGAGTTCGGCGGCCTATGAGTCAGTTCTCCCGTTTTCTTGTCATTGGTAGTGGCAGCATCGCCAAACGTCATATCGCCAATCTGCGACAGTTGTTCGCGCCAGCCCAAGTCGCTTGCGTCTCCGCATCGGGCCGGGAATTGCAGGTCGAGGATGTGGGGGCGGATGTACTGCGTTTCGCTTCGATTCAGGAAGCCTTGGCGACTAAACCCGACTTCGCCGTCATTGCCTCTCCCGCTCCCTGGCACATCGAGCATGCTTCCTTGTTGGTGGCGCAGGGCATCCCTGTACTCATCGAAAAACCGATCGCCGACAGTCTCGAGCGTCTGAGTGGCTTGCGCGACCTCCTTATCGATCGAGAATCCATCATCGACGTCGCTTACAACCTTCGTTACATGGGGTCGGCCGTAGCTTTCAAGGCGCTTCTCGACGAAGGCCGGGTTGGTGCGGTTCGCAGTGTCAGCGTCGACGTTGGTCAGTACCTGCCCGATTGGCGTCCTGCCAGCGATTACCGCAAGAATGTTTCGGCCCGCCGGGCTCTGGGGGGAGGCGTTCTGCTCGAGCTCAGTCACGAGCTGGATTATATCGGCTGGTTGTTCGGTCGGTTCGAGACCGCCTATTGCGTGGCGCGCAATTCAGGAGCATTGGAAGTCGATGTTGAAGACACCGTGGATGCCCTGTTGGTGCGTAACGACGGGTTGGTCGCCAATGTGCACATGGATTTCCTGCAGCGTGCTCCGGTGCGGACCTGCAAAGTGGTCGGACAGTCCGGGACGCTGGTCTGGGACATCCTGAACAATCGTATTTCCCTGCATAGCGCAAAGGATCAGCAGAGCGTGCTGTTCGATGACCCCAGTTATGATCGGAACAACATGTACATGGATCAGTTGCGGCATTTCGCCAAGGTAGCAATGGGCGTTACGCGGCCTGCAGTGGGTATTGCCGATGCATTGGAAACGCTGCATCTCATTGAGGCCATGAAGCGTTCGGCCGCAGCCGGTCAGGTTGTCGCCATTGGAGGCATTCAAGCATGAGTGTTTACGCCTTTATCTTTGCTCGCGGCAATTCGAAAGGGCTGCCAGGCAAGAACATCAGACCCTTGGGGGGAATCCCGCTAATCGCGCACTCGATTCTGGTCGCGCAACAGGTTGAAGGGATCAGCAAGGTATTCGTATCAACAGACTCGTCTGCAATTGCCGAAGTGGCCCGTGCCTATTCCGCAGAAGTCATCGTTAGGCCGGAAGAACTGGCCACCGATACTGCAGCCGAATGGTTGGCCTGGCGACATGCAATCGGTTACCTCCAGGAGCGTGGCGAATCGTTCGACACTTTCATCAGCCTGCCTGCCACCAGTCCCCTGAGAAACAGTGAAGATGTCCGTAGTTGTCTGGCCAGCCTTGACCAGGATACGGACGTGGTGGTGACTGTTACGCCAGCATCGCGCAGCCCCTACTTCAATATGGTCGTCCGGGATGATGCGGGTAACAGCCAGTTGGTCTGCTCGGGGAATGCGGTGCACCGTCGTCAGGATGCGCCAGCAGTGTTCGACATGACTACCGTGGCGTACGTGACCCGTCCAGCGTTCGTATTGGAGCAGGAGCGGATCTTTTCCGGACGGGTTAAATCTGTAGTCGTGCCGCGGCAACGCGCTGTGGATATCGATGATATCTACGATTTCAAAATGGCCGAAATGTTATATGCGGATAGAGAGAAAGGGCATGCTGAAGGGTAAGAAAGTTCTTGTGGCTGGTGCGGGAGGCCTGCTCGGCAGTAAGCTCACGGCGGCCTTGCTTGGCGAAGGTGCGCGGGTTCTAGTGGCCGACATCAATCTCTCCTTGATGAACGAGCGTCTACTGCAACAAGGAATTGCCGAGAATCATCCAGACGTGATCCGCGTATCCCTGGACCTGAATGATACGGCGTCCGTCGATAACTTGTTTGCATCGCTGGACGATCTGGACGGTGCTGTGAACTGTACCTATCCACGCAACAAGCGATACGGTGCCAAGTTCGAGAACGTGACCCTTGCCGATTTCAACGAGAACGTTTCTCTGCATCTGGGGTCATCGTTCTTGTTCATGCAGCAGTGCGCGAAATATTTCGAGCGCAGCCGTCGGCCTTTCTCGCTGGTCAATATCTCGTCGATCTATGGCGTGGTTGCGCCAAAATTCGAAGTGTATGACGACACGCCAATGACGATGCCGGTGGAGTACGCCGCGATCAAGTCCGCGCTGATTCATCTCAGCAAATACCTGGCCAGTTATGTGGCCAGCAGTGACTTCCGCTCCAACTGCGTGAGTCCTGGCGGAATCTTCGATCATCAGCCCGAGCGTTTCCTCGCCGCCTACAAGCAGCACACACTGGGCAAGGGCATGCTGGATATCAAGGATGTCGTGGGATCCGTCATGTTCCTGCTTTCCGACCATGCCAGCTATGTCAATGGTCAGAACATCGTCGTCGATGATGGCTTTAGCTTGTAGTCTTCCTCCCGGATAAAAGTGATCAACCATGTTCAACATTCTTCTCGTAGGGGCTGGGCAGCTTGGCAGCCGCCATCTGCAGGCCTTGGCTCTCGCTGATTTCGCCGACATCACCATTCAGGTTGTAGATCCGTTCGCGGCGTCGCTGGAAAGGGCCAAGGAGCGCTGGGAGCAGGTCGAGCGTTCGTCTTCGATTCGCAGTATCGACTTTCTGACCGACATCGCTCAGGTCAAAGGCAGCATTGATTTCTGTGTGGTCGCCACCAACGCTGACTGCCGCCTGCAATTGCTGGAAGACATGCTTGCTCGCTTGACGGTCAGGAACCTACTGCTGGAAAAAGTACTGTTCCAGTCGGAGGCACAACTGAACGCTGCGGCACAGCTTTTTGACCATGTGGGGTGCAACGTCTGGGTCAACTGCCCGCGCCGCATGTTCTCGGGTTATGAAGTCCTGCGTGAGCGTCTGAGTGGGCAGCGGGCGTTCGACCTGCGCGTCGTTGGCGAGCAATGGGGACTGGCTTGCAACGCCATCCACTTCATCGATATCTGGGCATTTCTTTCCGGCGCGACCTCGTATGTCGCCGATGTTTCCGGACTGGATCCAGTGGTTGTCGAGAGCAAGCGTCCCGGCTACAAGGAACTTATTGGAACGCTTGCTGGCAATTGGCAGGACAGCCGTTTCTCCTTGACCTGTCATGCCGAGGTCGCTTCACAGCCATTGCGGATCGAGATCGAGACCGAAGACTATCGGGTGACGCTCAATGAGGGGGCTGGGTTGTGCGAACTTCAGGACAAGGCAAGCGGGGCTGTTGAAGCCTTGCCGTTTACTGTTCTGTACCAAAGCCAACTGACACACCGTGTCGCGGAGTCCATTTATCGTGGCAGTCCATGCCAACTGACCACCTTCGATGAATCGGCAGCTTTGCATGCGCCGTTCCTGCGAACGCTGCTGGCGTTCTTCAACACGCACGACGGCGGCGCTTACACGCTTTGCCCCATTACCTGATCAAGAACGGATAACCCATGATGCTATTAGTCGGTGCCGGCCCTATGGCCGTTCAATATGCCAACGTTCTGAAAGGCATGGAAAAGCCATTCCAGGTGGTTGGGCGCAGCGCGCAATCTGCCGAGACCTTTCACCAAACGGTAGGTGTGAAACCTGTACCGGGTGGTGTTGAAGCTTATTTCGATGGCGAACATCCCGCAGTTGAATTCGCCATTGTTGCGGTCAGCGTCGAGCAACTGGAATACACCAGCGCTTACTTGCTGGAGCAAGGCGTAAAGCAGTTGTTGATCGAGAAGCCAGGCGGCTTGACTCTTGAGTCTATCGAGCGTCTGACGCAGAAAGCAGACCACTACGGTGCGTCTGTGTACATCGCCTACAACCGTCGTTTCCTTGCCTCTGTCCTCAAGGCGCGTGAACTGATCGCTGAAGATGGTGGGGTCACCAGCTTCAACTTTGAAATCACCGAGTGGTCAGACACCATCAAGGCTATCCACAAGGCTGAGGGGGTCAAGGAAAACTGGTTCTTTGCAAACACGACCCACGTCACCGACCTGGCCTTCTACCTGGGCGGTCGCCCGAGCCAGTTGAGTACGTTCAACGCCGGTTCGCTGTCATGGCATGAGCGTGCGGCGCGTTTCGCCGGTGCCGGCGTAACCGCCGAGGGTGCGCTGTTTGCCTATACGGGCGACTGGGAGGCGCCTGGGCGCTGGGCAGTGGAAGTGTTGACGAAGAAGCGTCGATTCATTTTCAAACCGTTGGAGAAGCTTCAGGTGCAACTGATCAACAGTGTTGCCGTCTCTCCAGTGGAAATTGATGACAGTCTTGATGCCCGCTACAAACCGGGGCTTTACCTCCAGGTCGACAAGTTCCTGAACGGTGATCAAGACGGGCTCTGTTCTCTGGCGGAGCACCTTGAGAACAGTCGACTATATGCACGTATCGCTGGTTATGCGTGATTTTGTGCTGGTCCGTTCGGGAGTCGCCGCTCGATGAGGCGTGAGGGCATGGTTGGTGCGATTAAATACGTGTTGGCAACCTACAGCGAGTTTTCGCTGGTCGCGTTGTTGACGCTCTACTTCACCAATATGGCGAGTCAACAGGCTCTCGCGGATTCCAGCATTGCATTCATCGTGATCTCCTATAGCACGTTTCTTGCGCTGGGTTTTCACAATGGTGCGATCCGCGATGGAGCCATCAGCGGTTCGGTGGAAGAGAAACAGCGCATTTTACGATTGGAAATCCAGTTCTCGGCATTCATCGCCGTGCTGCTGGTGCTCGCAGCCGCAGTTTGTCATGAGCGCTTTTTCCTCATGGCGGGATTGTTCATCGGTGGAATCAACCATCTGAAGACGGCCTGCCAGACGGTGTTCCGTCTCCTGGGCATGGACCTTCACCTGAATGTGCTGAACGTTTCCTGGGCGAGCGCATTCTTCGTCAGCTTCGGCCTGGCATTTCTGTTGTTTTCCGACAGTACGCTGGAGCACAGATTCTTCGGTGCTTGGGCTTTCGCGGCCTTTGCGGTGGTCGTTGCGTTCTTTGTCTATTGCCGAGGCAAACTGGGAGCTTCCATCAGCGACCGTTCTGAAAACCTCAGGTTGTTCTGGAAGATTCTCAGTGCCTCCCGGTACATGTTTCTGATGGCGAGTGGCCTGGTCGTGGTGCTTACGCTGGATCGCGTGGTTCTCAATACGTTGGGGGCTGCCGAGAAAGTCAGGGCCGACTTCCAGTATGTCGATGTACTCACCAATATCTATTTCCTGGGGATGACTTCGGTACTTTATTATTTCACGCCCGGGTTGTTAAAGCGGTTCAGTGGCGATGACGCGGAGCACGGTGTCTTCAAGGTCATGATGATCAAGTGTGGGGCTTGGCTGTCTGCGGTCGTGTCGTTCTTCGTCGTTGCGATCAGCTTATTCTTGCTGGTCATCGGTCGTTTTGAATGGCCGCTTTTCGAGATTTTGATATCGATGCTGTTGCTCAAAACGATGCTCATTTGTCTGGGATTCGTTTGCAATTTTTATCTCGCCCAACGCCTCGAGCGGGTGTTGGCGGTCGCTTACTTGAGTTTGATGGTCGTCGGTCTTGGGCTGTCGTTCACCTTCGGTTATTTGTACACGGGAACGCCGCACATCGTTTTTCTGCCGTTGCTCAATGCGTTGCTGGTTGGGGCATTGGTGTTGATTCTTTTCAAAAAAATCCGTACTCAAGGCGATCATGAACAAAGTACTTGTATTAACTGACTCCCTTGGGTTGCCCCGAGTAAGTCCGGCGCTCATCACTGATGACGAGTGCTGGACTTACCGCCTTGCCGATGACTGCGCGGGGCGTTTCAGGATGCGGACCGTGAGTGTTCCGGGCATGGACAGCAGCCAGTTGTTGTCCTTGTCCCGTGACTACTATGCTGCGTTGAAGCCCGATATCGTCGTGGTGCAGGTAGGGATCGTCGATTGCTATCCGCGAGCCATCAAAAAGGCGGAGCTTTCCATTCTTTTGCGCTTGCCCACGTTTATCAGTCGCCCTGTCCATCGTCTGGTCAAGCGTTTTTACGCCCGTTTGATTGTTTCCCGTAGCATCCGCTACGTGCCTCCCGCTTCCTTCCGGGCAAATCTGTTGGCGTTGTCGGAGGTTTTCGCCGGAGCGAAGATACTGATCGTTCCGATTGCGCCGCCCTCTTTGGCTTATCAGGCCCGCAATCCACTGATCGCACAATCGGTGGAGGAATATAACGAGCTGCTGAAGGAGCAGTTCCCAGCCGGCTTCATGAACAAGTGTTATCCAGCGGGTGTCGTTGGAGAGATATTTCTGAGCGATAACCATCATCTGAATGACGCGGGCAATGGTTTGGTTTTTGAATCCGTGAAGACGGCACTCGACGCCCTTGAAGCCAAGAGCTAGGAGGCGCGTGGCGTATGTTGTTTCTGATTGTAATGTTCATGCTGACGGTCTTCCTTTTGTTTCGGAACAAGGAACTGCTGTGTCCCTCCAATGTGGTGTTTGGTAGCTACTTTCTTTATTTCATTTTTCCCAGCACCCTTTTTTATATTCTCGAATGGGTTGATTGGGTATATGTATTGCCGTGGGGGAAGACCAATGATTGGTCGAAGCTCTCAGATGAGGCAATTCTGTCCTATGCCTATGTATTCACCTTGTTCTTCCTGTTTACCCGTCTCTTTGAAGTGCTGCTGGCACGAACGTCCGCTTCCACGGTGCTGGAGCAGTATCGGGTCAATACCTTCATGCTCTTCGTGTTCACGAGTCTGGTATTGGTCGGTGGGCTTTACTTCTTCCAAGTGACAGGCGGTATCGAAGCCTGGTTCGGCAACTATAGCGATACCTACTTGGAGAACAAGAAAGGCTATGGTCTGCTGAACTTCCTGCTTATCATGAGTTCAAACTTCCTGGCCTTTGCCTTGGGGTTTTACTGGAAAACCGCGCGTAGCAAAAGCTACTTTCTGGTCTTGTTCGTGCTTGTTGCACTTGTCTTCTGCGCTTACATCCAAGGGGTGAAGAGCCGGATCTTCTACTTCACGATTTTCTTCAGCATTCCTTGGCTCACGGTAGCCCGTCTGACCTTGCTGAAGGGGGCAGTCATTTTTGTCTTCTTCACCTTGGCTTTCAGCTTTGCGATGTATTTCCGCTCTAATGGTTTCTACAGTACGCCGGAAATGCTTCTCGAATATTTCCTCAGCTATTTCAATACCATTTTCCTGCATGACATGATTCTTCGGGATATGCAGCCTGACTTTCTTCTGACCATGGGTTACCCGATGAACAAGTGGCTGACGTTCGTCGGCATACCTTCGGAAGACTACATGCATGACATCAGTCGCTGGCTGACGTCCATCTATTTCCCCAAGCAGTGGTTCCAAGGATCCGCCACCCAGCAGTGGCCGATCGAAACCGAGCTTTATTTGAACTATGGGAATTATATATTCTGGGCCGTTCCGGTCTTCATGTATTCGCTGTACATCTGTACTTTGTACTCGCTGCGCTATCGTCTGGGTCCCGTGTTTCTTTTTATCTTTACCTGCGAACTGTTGTTCTTCCTCAGTGTTTTCCGCGGCAGCATGCTGCAATGGATCGCCCTGTTCAATATCATATTCTACCTGATGCTCTGGGGTGGAAGTCGTCTGCTTTTTGTCAAAGAGAATGTTGATGTTCGCTGATAAAACCTCATCACTGGCTCGAGTCATCTACGAATCGTATGTAAATGAGGTTTGCCTCGATCAAGCCTTGAAACAAAAGTTTCTCGGCGACGAGAAGGTGGCGGATGCGTTGCCTCAGTACAAAATCATGCCGCTATTCTCTTTGTGGAAGCGTTATGGGAACACGATTCTTCTGGTTTTGTGGGCAATACGCATAGCGTTGTTGCCGCTCTTGGCCGTTGCCGCACTATGCAATCTTTTTTTGGCAGTCCGGGCTCTGTTCTCATCGAAGAGCAAGGCGGTGGCTGATCTGCCTGAGTTGATCTGCTTGCCCAATTCCAGTCACGTGAAATTGTTCAACTATCTTTTCGATGACTTCGCCCAGCGAATCAGCTTTCGCTGCAAGCGCCCCTGGTCGATGCTGCCGTATCTGTCGGCGTTGGATTATGTTCGCGCAGTTTTCATTGTATGGCGTGTACTGGCAACCATTTTGCTTCACCGTGCCCATCGAGGTGTTCGTCGTCGTGATTTGATATTTCATGCGGTGGATATACTGCCCTTGACCTGGTTTTCCTTGTTCGTCGCAAACATGTCGCGAGCAGAGAAAGCACTCATTACCGACTGCAACTTGCAGCGTTGGGATTATATTGCTACGCATCTGAGTCGCCGATGCTCGATCATTCAACATGCGTATATTCATGGTGATCTTGAGTTCACCTACTCATTCGGTGCGGTGGATTGTCTTTACGTATTCGATCAGGAGTTTGAAGCAGTATTTTCCCGGTATTACGAGTTTCGTCGCTCAGCGATCATTCGTCCCAAATTCAATCTTCAGTCGGTGGGCGAAGGACGGCCGGTGCTTTTCCTCGCATCTTCCGCACCTTATGTTCAGTTTGAGATTGATTTTCTTCAGCGCGTCAAGAATAATCTGGACTTTTTCATCGTGGTCAAGCTTCACCCTAGGCATGTCTACGAGGCATCCGCCACGCAGTTGACGGGCTTGGCCGACAAGGTGCTCGACGCGGCGTGCTTCCCGGAATGCGCGTACATGGTTTCTTATGACTCATTCCTCGGGTATGAGTACAAGGCGCTGGGAAAGAAGGTTGTTTTTCTTAAGGATGAGGACTCCGTAGAGCAATTTATGGAGTGTCCTTAGATCCAGTATTTGAGGTTTCAACGAGGCTCTATGGAATACCAAATTTGCAAGACCTGCATAATGGACACGTCGGATCCCAATATTCGCTTCGATGTCAATGGTAGCTGTGAGTATTGTGCGAACTTCAGCAGCAACATCCAGCCGAACTGGCATACCGATGCCCGCGGCGAAGCGGAGTTGGCGAAGATCGCCGAACGCATCAAGGCTGACGGCAAGGGTCGCGATTTCGATTGCATCATTGGTCTGAGCGGTGGTCTGGACAGCTCCTACTTGGCCTATGTAGCCAAGGAAAAAATGGGGCTGCGGCCTTTGCTTTTCCATGTTGATGCTGGCTGGAACACCGATCAGGCGGTAGGCAACATCGAGAAGCTGGTGGATGGCCTGGGCCTTGATCTCTACACCGAGGTGATTAACTGGGAAGAGATGAAGAGCTTGCAGGTCGCTTTCCTCAAAGCTCAGGTTCCGGATCAGGACATTCCACAGGACACCGCTTTCTTCTCGGGGCTCTACAAGTTTGCCAAGGCACACAAGATCAAGTACGTGCTGACCGGTGGGAACTATTCCACCGAGTGCTGTCGCGAGCCTGAAGAGTGGGGCGCTTACCCCGGTATCGACAAGACCCTCATCAATGACATCCATGATCGCTTTGGATCACGCAAGCTCAAGAGCTTTCCTGTCGTTGATGTGATGGTCTACAAACTCTATTACCGTTACGTCCTGGGTATGCAGGTGGTCAGGCCGTTGAATCTGTTGCCGTACGTCAAGCATGAAGCCGAGGAAACCCTCGGTCGCCTGTATGGCTGGAAGAAATTTCAGCACAAGCACCATGAGTCGCGTTTCACTCGTTTTTACGAGGATTACTGGATGCCTCGCAAATTCGGCTACGAGAAGCGCCGTGCTCACTTCTCCAGTTTGATCATGACCGGTCAGATGACCCGCGAAGCGGCGCTGGAGCGTATCGCCAAGCCGGAGCTTGACGAGCAATTCCTCAAGTCGGAGTTCGAATACGTCGCCAACAAGCTCGATCTGACGGTCGCTGAGTTGCAAGCCATTTTCGACGGCAAAAATCAAACGTTCCACGATTACAAGAGTAAGCGGTTTATGATCGGCATCGGTGCGCGGGTCATGAGCGCGCTGGGTCTGGAGAGAAGGCTCTTTAGATGATCACCATTATCGACTATGGCCTGGGCAACATTCAGGCCTTCGTGAACGTGTACAAGCGCCTGCATATTCCTGTGCGGGTCGCTCGTTCCGTAGAAGACCTGGCCGGTGCCGAGAAGCTCATCCTTCCCGGTGTTGGCGCGTTCGATCACGCCATGCAGCGCCTTGATAATTCCGGCATGCGGGACACGGTCGATCGTATGGTCAAGGAGGAGAAGATCCCCGTACTCGGTATCTGCGTGGGCATGCAGATGCTGGCCGACACCAGTGACGAAGGGCAGTTGGCCGGTTTGGGCTGGGTGCCTGGGCGGGTTCGTTCGTTCCGCTCGGTGAATGGGCTGGAGAACATTGCGATGCCGCACATGGGCTGGAACGATGTTATGCCGGTCAATGGAAACCCGCTGTTCAAGGGGTTTGAGGATGAAGCACGTTTTTACTTTCTTCATTCCTTCTACTTTGAATGCAAGCAGGCTGAACACGGCGCCGCGGCATCGAACTATGGCCTGGATTTCAGTTGTGCCGTAGCGGCCGAAAACGTCTTTGGCGTTCAGTTCCATCCCGAGAAGAGCCATCACTTTGGTGTGGGTCTCCTGAAAAACTTCGCGGAACTCTGAAATGCTAAGACCTCGAATTATTCCCTGCTTGCTGATTCAAGACGGCGGTCTGGTCAAGACAGTGCGTTTCAAGGACGGCAAATACGTTGGTGATCCGATCAACGCGGTGAAGATTTTCAACGAAAAAGAGGCCGACGAACTCATCGTCGTCGATATCGACGCCACAGTTAACGGCGTTGAACCGGACTACAACAGGATCGCCAACCTGGCAGCCGAATGCCGTATGCCACTTTGCTACGGTGGTGGCATCCGTACACCGGAGCAAGCAAGAAAGATCATTTCCCTTGGGGTCGAGAAAGTTGCCATCAGTGCCGCGGCGCTGGAGGACCCTTCGCTGGTGACGCGGATCGCCGACGAAATCGGCCGGCAGTCGGTCGTCGTCGTGCTGGACCACAAACCACGGATGCTCAGTAAGCAGCACGATGTCTGGACCCATAATGGCACTCGCAATACCAAGCGCAACGTTCTGGACGTTGCGAGGGAGATGGAGACTGCCGGTGCCGGCGAGATCGTCATCAACTCGATCGACAACGACGGTCGCATGAAGGGCTACGACGTTGCCCTGGCTACCCGGCTGCGTGAGGCAGTAAGCATCCCTGTTACAATTCTCGGCGGCGGTGGTTCGCTCGATGACATGGCCAAGGTTGTTGCCGCTTGTGGTGTCGTGGGCGTTGCTGCGGGTAGTTTTTTCGTGTTCAAAGGACCTTATCGGGCCGTACTGATCAGTTATCCCACGGCCCAGCAGAAGGACGAGTTGGTGTTCTCGGCCTTGCACTCCCGGTAGTCGGGACCGTCTGCATCATATTCAGGATTATTTATGTTTAGCGGAAAGAAACTTCTCATCTCCGGCGGTACTGGCTCCTTCGGCAATGCCGTGCTAAAACGCTTCCTCGATACGGATATCGCTGAAATCCGCGTGTTCAGCCGTGATGAGAAGAAGCAGGACGACATGCGCAAGCGCTACGCGAGTAGCAAGCTGAAGTTCTATATCGGTGATGTGCGTGACTACCAGAGTGTGCTCAACGCGACACGAGGTGTGGACTATATCTTCCATGCTGCGGCGTTGAAGCAAGTACCGTCTTGCGAATTCCATCCCATGGAAGCGGTCAAGACCAACGTTATCGGTACTGAAAACCTTCTGGAAGCAGCCATTCAGAACGGAGTTCGTAGGGTGGTTTGCCTTAGTACCGACAAGGCGGTGTACCCGATCAACGCCATGGGCATCTCCAAAGCCATGATGGAGAAGGTCATGGTTGCCAAGTCGCGCAACCTTGACGAAACCAAAACCGTTATCTGCGGAACCCGCTACGGCAACGTCATGGCGTCCCGCGGTTCGGTTATTCCGTTGTTTGTGGACCAGATTCGTCAGGGCAAGGCGCTGTCCATTACCGATCCGAACATGACCCGCTTCATGATGACGCTGGCAGATGCCGTGGACCTCGTGCTTTATGCCTTCGAACATGGCAACAACGGTGATCTGTTCGTGCAGAAGGCTCCGGCGGCGACCGTCGAAGTATTGGCCAAGGCGCTTTCCGGGTTGATGGGGAAGCCGGAGCATCCGATCCAGATCATCGGCACCCGCCACGGCGAAAAACTATACGAAGCGCTACTGAGTCGCGAAGAGATGGCGTGCTCCGAGGATATGGGGGATTACTTCCGAGTACCTCCTGATCTGCGTGATCTGAACTACAGCAAGTTCGTAGAGCAGGGCGAGGAGAAGATCTCCCATACCGAAGATTACAACTCGCACAATACCGAGCGCCTAGATGTTGCGGGTATGCAGAAGTTGTTGTTGAAGCTTGATTTCATCAACGCGATCCAGCGTGGTGAGCACGCGACGCCGGAGGAGTGATCGATGAAGGTCCTGATTACCGGCATCAATGGGTTCATCGGCAAGAACCTGGAGAGTCATCTGCGCGAGCGCGATGATGTAGAGATCTTGCGGTGTGCGCGGGATGACCTGGATGGTCTCAGGGCTCGGGTCGCAGAAGCCGATTGCATCTTCCATCTGGCGGGCGTGAACCGTCCCGAGGATCCTGCCGAGTTTGCATCCGGCAACCGCGACTTCACTCAGGTCCTGTGTGAGGCTTTGCTTGCCGGCGGAAAGCGGATTCCGGTTGTCTACAGCTCTTCTATCCAGGCAGATCGCGACAATGCCTATGGCAATAGCAAGCGCGAGGCCGAAGAGTCCTTGCGCGCGCTCGCCGGCCAACAGGTCATCGACTTGCATATTCTTCGCCTGCCGAACGTGTTCGGCAAATGGGCGCGAGCGAATTACAACTCGGCAGTCGCGACCTTCTGCCACAACATCGCTCGTGACCTGCCGATTCAGATCCATGACGAGCAGGCGCCTTTGCAACTGGTCTACATCGACGATGTAGTCAGCCATTGCATCTCCATTCTCGATGGCACAATCACCGATCCCGCGGTTCAGGTCGAGCCGGTCTACAGCACTACCGTCGGTGCAGTGGCTGACCTGCTGCGGGCATTTCGCGACAGCCGTCAGAGCCTGGTCAGTGAGCGGGTGGGTACAGGCTTGGTGCGAGCCTTGTACTCGACCTATCTCAGCTACCTGCCTCCGGACTCCTTCACCTATGAGGTGCCTGGCTATAGCGATCCGCGCGGCACATTCGTGGAAATGCTGAAAACCCCGGATGCTGGGCAGTTCTCGTATTTCACTGCACATCCGGGCGTCACTCGGGGTGGTCACTACCATCACTCGAAAACCGAGAAGTTCCTGGTCATCAAGGGGCACGCCAATTTCCGCTTCCGCCACATCCTTTCCGGCGAGTTCTATGAATTGCAGACCTCGGGCGAGAAGCCGGTCATCGTCGAGACGGTGCCAGGTTGGACCCATGACATCACGAACGTCGGTGAAGACGAGATGATCGTGATGCTTTGGGCTAACGAAATTTTTGACCGTGAACGACCGGACACCTACGCGCTGCCTGTGTGCCCGTAAGTCTGCCGGATTCAGAAGAGAGACTTGTATGAAAAAGCTGAAGGTCGTTACCGTCGTAGGGACTCGTCCCGAAATCATTCGCTTGTCCCGCGTGATGAGCGCGCTCGATGAGCATTGCGATCATGTGTTGGTGCACACCGGACAGAACTACGATTACGAACTGAACGAGATCTTCTTCAAGGATCTGGGTATTCGCAAACCGGACCATTTTCTCAGCGCCGCTGGTGCCAGCGGTGCAGAAACCATTGGCAACGTGATCATCGCGGTCGATCGTGTGCTCGCCGAAGTGCAACCTGAGGCGTTGTTGGTGCTCGGCGATACCAACAGTTGCATGGCGGTGATCCCTGCCAAGCGCCGCAAGATCCCGACCTTCCACATGGAAGCAGGTAACCGTTGCTTCGACATGCGTGTGCCGGAGGAAATCAATCGCCGGATCGTTGATCACACCGCCGATATCAATCTGACTTACAGCACCATCGCCCGTGACTACCTGTTGCGCGAAGGCCTGCCACCGGATCGCGTGATCAAGACTGGCAGCCCGATGTTCGAGGTACTGAATCACTACCGTGATGGTATCGATGCCTCGGACGTGCTGTCACGGCTCGGCCTGGAAAAGGGCCGCTTCTTTGTCGTCAGCGCTCACCGCGAAGAGAACATCGATTCGGACAAGAACTTCCTCAAGCTGGTGGACGTGCTCAACACCGTCGCCGCCCAATTCGATCTGCCGGTCATCGTATCGACGCACCCGCGTACCCAGAAACGCGTCGACGCCATGGGCGTGAACTTCCACGAGAATGTCCGTTTATTGAAGCCGCTGGGCTTCAAGGACTACAACAAGCTCCAGGTTGAGGCCAAAGCCGTTCTTTCCGACAGCGGCACGATCAGTGAGGAAGCGTCGATTCTGAACTTCCCCGCGCTCAATATCCGCGAGGCCCATGAGCGTCCTGAAGGTATGGAGGAAGCCGCCGCGATGATGGTCGGGCTGGAGGTCGACCGTGTTCTGCAAGGTTTGAGCATTCTCGACAGCCAGGCTCGAGGCGATGAGCGTAGCCTGCGCCTGGTGGCTGATTACAGTATGCCGAACGTCTCGGATAAGGTTGTCCGCATTCTTCATAGTTATACCGACTATGTGAATCGGACCGTATGGAAGCGTTACTGAACCGAGTGGTATGCATGTCTGATAAAAAGCTGAGAGTGCTTGTCGTCACGCAGTATTTTTGGCCTGAAAACATGCGGATCAATGATCTGGTCCGCGACCTGAAGGAAAAGGGCCACGAGGTTACCGTCCTCACGGGGCTGCCCAATTATCCGGAGGGTGAAGTGTTCGAAAGCTACCGCACTTCTCCCGGGAATTTTGCGGCCTATCATGGTGCCGATGTGGTCAGGGTACCGATGCTGCCGCGAGGTAAGCGCAGTATCCAACTGATGCTCAACTACGCATCGTTCTTTCTCAGTGCCTCGACGGTTGGTGCTTTCAAATTACGTGGCCGCCAGTACGACGTGCTGTTCGTTTACGCGGTATCGCCGATCATGGCGGCGATACCGGCGCTCGTCATCGGGCGTTTGAAGAAAGCACCGGTTTTTGTCTGGGTGCTGGACCTCTGGCCGGAAACGCTGCGCGCCGTTGGGGTGATACGCAACCCGCGTCTGCTGGCACTGGTAGGCAAGATGGTGTCGTGGATCTACAACCGCACCGACTACCTGCTGCTGCAGTCCCACGGTTTCCTGGACAACGTCAGGCAATATTGCACACGGCGGATCGCCGATGAGCGGTTGGTATATTTCCCCAGTTGGGCGGAAGATGATTTTTCCTCCTCAGGTTCGACGACGAGTGCTTTGATAGCGGCGGATCCCTCGGTGTTCACCGTGGTCTTCGCCGGCAACCTTGGCGAGGCTCAGGATTTCCCGGCGGTTCTCGACGCGGCGCAGGCGCTGCGTGATACCGCGGCGATTCGCTGGGTCATCGTTGGCGATGGCCGAATGAGCGCCTGGCTGGCGGAGCAGGTACAGGCGCGCCAGTTGCACAACGTGCACCTGCTTGGTCGTCACCCGCTGGAGGCGATGCCCGGCCTGTTCGCCCAGGCTGACGCGTTGCTGGTGACCCTGAAAACCAACGATGTCTTCCAGAGGACGATTCCCGGCAAGGTGCAAGCTTACTTGGCGTCCGGGCGTCCTTTGCTGGGCATGATCAACGGCGAGGCAGCTCGAGTCATCCGCGAGTCCGGCGCCGGGTTTGCCTGTGACTCCAGTGACGCCCGAGGCCTTGCCGCAATCACCAGTACCCTCGCGGATACCGCCTTGGCGCAACGTAACGCGATGGGTGAGGCCGGGCGTCAGTACTACCTCGAACATTATTCCAAGCCCAAGCTCATGGCTCGCCTGGAATCGTTATTTCGTGAAGCCACCCTACGCAAGGCAGGCAAGTGATGTCACATACCGTGTTGTTGACCGGTGCTTCCGGTTTTGTAGGTAAGGCTGTCCTTGAAGGGCTTCTGGCGCGGGACTATTCGGTGGTTGCGGCGTTACGCAGTGTGCCCGCCGATCTGGACCCTCGCGTGGCCGTCAGCCGTTTCGAGGCGCTGGACGGCTCGATGGACTGGGCGGCCGCTCTTGTCGGGGTGCGTACCGTCATTCATTCCGCTGCGCGCGTACATGTCATGAACGACACCGAAACGGACCCGCTGGCAGCGTTCCGCAAGGTCAACGTCGATGGGACCCTGAACCTGGCGCGCCAGGCCGTGCAGGCCGGTGCCAGTCGCTTCGTGTTCATCAGCTCGATCAAGGTCAACGGCGAGGGCACAGCGAAGGGGCGCCCTTATGGTGCCGACGATATGCCGGCCCCGGCCGATCCCTATGGTGTGTCGAAGATGGAAGCCGAACAGGCGCTGCGTTCGCTGGCCAAGGAGACCGGGCTCGAGGTGGTTATTGTGCGACCGGTGTTGGTTTACGGCCCCGGGGTGAAAGCCAATTTCCTGGCCATGATGCGCTGGCTGGACAAGGGCGTGCCGCTACCATTCGGCGCCATCGATAACCGTCGCAGCCTGGTAGCCCTGGGCAATCTGGCGGATCTCGTGGTCACTTGCGTCGCCCACCCGGCGGCGGCCAACCAGACCTTCCTCGTCAGCGATGGCGAAGATTTGTCCACTAGCGGCTTGCTGCGCCGCATGGCCCGGGCCTTGGACAAGCCGGCGAGGCTGTTGCCGGTTCCCAGCAGCCTGCTGGAACTGGGCGCAGGACTGCTGGGCAAGCGCTCCTTGTCGCAGCGGTTGTGTGGCTCCTTGCAAGTCGATATTGAAAAAACGCGTTCTTTGCTGGGCTGGAATCCACCGATCAGCGTTGACGACGCGCTTCGGCTGGCGGCCCGGGACTATCAGGAAAAAACAAGAAAATGACTCAAGCCTGGCTGATTCCATTGGTAGGGGGGCTGTCCCTGATATTGACCGCCGTGCTTCGGCGCTACGCGCTGGCCAGGAGCATCATGGATATCCCCAATGCGCGCAGCTCCCATGCGGTGCCAACACCGCGAGGTGGTGGCGTGGCAATCGTGCTCGCCTTTCTCCTCGCTCTGGCATTACTGGTTACGGACGGTGGCCCCGGGCTGCACGGGATCATTGCCTTGGGGGGCGCGGGAGCCTTGATCGCGATCATCGGCTTCATGGACGATCACGGTCATATCGCTGCGCGCTGGCGTCTCCTGGGGCATTTCCTCGCCGCTGCATGGGCGCTGTTCTGGCTGGGCGGACTGCCTGCGTTGGAGGTCTTTGGCGCGACGCTGGATCTTGGCTGGCTCGGCGCGATTATCGCGGCGTTCTATCTGGTCTGGCTGCTTAATCTCTACAATTTCATGGACGGCATCGACGGAATTGCCAGCGTCGAGGCGATCTGCGCCTGTCTTGGGGCCTGCCTGTTGTACTGGCTCGGAGGGTTTGAGCAACTGTTGATGCTGCCGCTTTTGCTGGCGATGGCCGTCGCTGGTTTCCTTTACTGGAACTTCCCGCCAGCACGCATTTTCATGGGCGATGCAGGTAGTGGTTTTCTTGGTATCGCCCTGGGCGTGCTGTCATTGCAAGCTGCCTGGGTATCCTCGCAATTGTTCTGGTGTTGGCTGATTCTGCTTGGGGTGTTCATCGTTGATGCCACCTATACCCTGATTCGCCGTCTGTCCAGGGGCGATAAAGTCTATGAGGCTCATCGCAGCCATGCCTACCAGTTCGCGTCGCGCCTTTACGGCAAGCATTTGCCTGTGACCGTCGCGGTTGGCGCGCTCAACCTGTTCTGGTTGTTACCCGTTGCCTTGTGCGTCATGCTGCTGGGTCTGGACGGGGTGCTGGGTGTGATCATCGCTTATGTACCGCTGGTCATACTGGCCGTGCGTTACCGTGCCGGTGCGCTTGAATAACCTGGATTGATTCTCTGGCGGGCATGCGCAGAGGCACGTGTTTTCAGGTACGGATTCACTATGGGAGCAGTAAAGGTGTTTGAAGGGGTTATGGATAGATTGCGGGCGGTGCTGCTTGGGCTGCCCCGCCGTCAAAAGCGCCTGTTGCAGGTATTGGCCGATGTCGTATTGGTCTGGGCTGCGTTATGGCTGGCGTTCGTCGTGCGCCTGGGCATCGACGATATGGCGAACCCCATCCGCGACCACCTCTGGCTCTTTATCAGCGCGCAGATAATCGCTATTCCCCTCTTCATTCGCTTTGGTATGTACCGGGCGGTAATGCGCTATTTTGGCAACGATGCACTCATCGCCATCATCAAGGCGGTCAGTCTCTCAGCCCTGATCCTGGGTGTGGCGGTTTACTGGTACAGCAACCACCAGAATGTCGTACCCCGTTCGATCATCTTCAACTACTGGTGGTTGAGCCTGATTCTGGTGGGTGGCTTGCGTCTGGCCATGCGCCAGTATTTCCTCGGCGACTGGTTCACCGCTGCGCAACATGTGCCGTTCACCAATCGGGACGATGGATTGCCCAAGGTCGCGATCTATGGTGCCGGTTCCGCCGGTAATCAACTGGTTGCCGCTCTGCGTCTGGGCAAGATGATGCGCCCGGTCGCCTTCATCGATGATGACAGCAGCATCGCCGATCGTGTTATTTCCGGCTTGCAGGTGTACAAGCCCCGTCATTTGCAAAAGATGATAGATCGAACGGGGGCGCAAGAAATACTTCTGGCCATTCCTTCGGTGACCCGTGTGCGACGCCGGGAGATTCTCGGTTTCCTTGAAGAGTTTCCCTTGCACGTTCGAAGCGTTCCCGGGTTCATGGACCTGGCCAGTGGCCGGGTCAAGGTCGACGACATTCAGGAAGTGGATATCGCCGACCTGCTTGGGCGTGACGCGGTTCCCGCGCAGGAAGACCTGCTCGAACGCTGCATATCCGATCAGTCGGTGATGGTGACGGGGGCGGGTGGCTCGATCGGTTCCGAACTGTGCCGGCAGATTCTCGGTCTGCACCCGCGGATACTGCTGTTGTTCGAACACAGCGAGTTCAATCTCTACAGCATCCTGTCCGAACTGGAACAGCGGGTCCGTCGCGAGTCGCTGCCGACCAAGATCCTGCCGATCCTTGGGTCCGTGCGCAATCAGGGACAGATGCTAGACATTATGAAGACCTGGCGCGTCGATACCGTTTATCACGCGGCGGCCTACAAGCATGTGCCCATGGTCGAGCACAACATTGCCGAAGGTGTGCTGAACAATGTCATCGGCACCCTGAATACTGCACAGGCTGCGCTGCAGGCCGGCATTGCCAACTTCGTCCTGATTTCCACTGACAAGGCGGTGCGTCCGACCAATGTCATGGGCAGCACCAAGCGTCTTGCCGAAATGACCCTGCAGGCGCTCAGCCGCGAGTTGGCGCCGGTCCTGTTCGGTGACAAGGGCAATGTGTCCCAGGTTAACAAGACCCGGTTCACCATGGTCCGTTTCGGCAATGTACTGGGGTCGTCCGGTTCGGTAATTCCGCTGTTCCACAAGCAGATCAAGTCAGGTGGGCCGCTCACCGTGACGCACCCGAACATCACCCGGTATTTCATGACCATCCCCGAAGCAGCCCAGTTGGTAATCCAGGCGGGCTCTATGGGGCAGGGCGGCGATGTCTTCGTCCTGGACATGGGCGAGCCGGTACGCATCACCGAGCTGGCGGAAAAGATGATTCACCTTTCCGGCCTTAGCGTACGCTCCGACCGCAACCCTCACGGTGATATTGCTATCGAGTTCACCGGCTTGCGTCCCGGAGAAAAGCTCTACGAAGAATTGCTGATCGGCGACAACGTTGCCGCCACCCGACACCCAATGATCATGACCGCCAACGAGGACTACCTGTCCTGGGATGTGCTCAAGGAGCGCCTGAGCGAACTGCTCAGGGCGATCGAAGTGGATGACTACAATCGGGTCAGGCAATTGCTGCGGGAAACTGTCAGCGGCTATGCGCCTGATGGAGAGATTGTCGACTGGATCTATCAGCAGCGACGTCTCGACCCGTGACAAAAAATGCCAATCGCAACGTCTGGTGCTGACTCGTTGAACCGTTGATACGAAGACAAAAAATCCGATGCATGGAAACACGCATCGGATTTTTTATGTTTCTTAAACAAACGGTTCTGTTCTAAACACCGAGCAAACTGGCCGCGATGTGTCTATCGTTTCATCGCTTTCGTGAGTTTGCAGTAGCTTGCGACAAGGCGGCGGTGCTCTTTCCTCGATAGACGCGCCACAGGCTCACTACATTCAGCACTGAATGCAGCGAGCCCGACTTTGTTGGTTCCCCCTCACGGGGGGCGCTGCCCAGCAAGTTATCCATATCGGATAGGACAAAGCCGGTTTCTTGACCCTTGATCAGCGCGAGAATTTCGCCAAGCGTAATTTCCCCTGGCGCAGCAATCCCAGAAGGTATTCCGAAACGGCCTTGTGATGCCGCTCCGTGCACCATGCGATCAGGAACGCCAAGACATTGGACAGGAACATGGAGAGCATGAAACCGAGCGTGTTGCTTCCGAGCACCTTCTGAATCCAGAAGAGCACGGTGTAGTGGGTCAGGAACAAGGTAAAGCTAAAGCCAGCCAAGGTGGCATATCGACTTTTCTTCGCCGCGCTCACGGGGCTTTGATCGGCGTTGAGCCGAGCGGCCAGTGCCACCAGCCCGGCCGAGAGAATCAGGCCTGCCACGAGGTGGTAGCTGTTCTTGGTGTAAAGGTAAATGGCGCCAGCGGCGACGAAGGCAATCAGTGCAACCCGGGTGGTGCTGGCAAAACGGGTCAGCCGGTCGAACCAGAAAGCGCCAATGGCGCCGGCGAGCCAGATGAGCTCCAGATGTCCGGCTTCGCCCTGGGAGTTGACCTTGAAGGTATATTTGGCCCCGAACCAGATACAGATCAGGCAGAGGATCCAGCGCTTGCGGAAGAACACCAGGCCGCCGAACAGGATATAGATCCACCACTCGAACATCAGGCTCCAGATCGGGCGCATGGTACCCAGAGGCACGGAGGGGATCAGCAGCAGGTTGTAGAAGAACGTCTGCAGGTTGACATAGACCAGCAGCTCCGCTTGCGGGAAGAAGCGCGCGAACAGAGTGTCGACCAGATAGACGAAGATCAACGCGGGAATCAGGGTGGTATAGATACGGGCAAAGCGGTCGACGAAATATCGACTGGCATCCGCGCCTTTGTACTTGAAGTTGGCCATCACGCTGCGGGAAATCAGGAAGCCCGAAACAAAGAAGAAGCCAACGACGGCGATTTGCTGGGGGTAGGGAACGCGCTCGGGAAAGAAGCCGCCCCAGTATCCGTAGAAAATGCCGATACCATGTCCTATCAATACGACCTGGGCCAGGCTGAATCTCAGGAAGTCGAAAAATGTAATGCACTTTTCGCTCAAGGGTCTCATTGTTTCGGGCACTCCTCACCCACGTAAAAGGGCTCTGTCAGAGGCAGAGCATGTGTTGTTGTGGACGCACGGAGAATGCTTCTCCGCTCAGCATGTCAATCAGGGTCAATTTGCCGTCCGCGAATGAACAGCCTGTATCGACATAGACCACGTTACCCAGATGCAGTATCTCGGGGACCGTCGAATGCCCGACGTACAGCTTGTCGACCCCACTGAAAGGTCGGCAGTCCTGTGTTGTGATCCGGGTTCTGGCGTAAAGCGCCTGTGTCAGGGCATGGTGCTGTTGTTGCGGCTCCGCACTGTCGAGCAGTGCTATTGCTTGCGGCCAGTCGAGACTGTGCTCCCAGCCAGGGGGCTCCGCATGGATGATCCCGGCGCAATCGCCGCTCCTCAATTGGACGGATATAGCGACCGGAAGCAATGCCAGGCGCTCGGCAATCTGCTGTTGTTCCGAACAAGGGCGTTCGTGGAACCACCGGCCGCCATTGCGTGTGTGTCGCGGTGGATCGCCTGTTCCCGCAACGCAGTCGAGCGCCATCTGCTCGTGGTTGCCTCTGACGGCATGCAGCCAAGGTTTATCCAGCCAGTCCAGCACCTGATGAGAATACGGCCCGCGATCAATCAGGTCACCAGTCATGAACAGACGGTCATCGGCTTCATCGAACTCGATCTGGCTCAGCAGCGCCTCAAGCATATCGAATTGTCCGTGAACATCGCCGACGACGAGGTCCCGCCCTCGATTATTCGCCGAGAAAGAAAGGAAAAGGGGAGGGCCGGGCTGTGGCTGCAAGGTAGGCTCGGGACGGCATGCGAAGGCTGGCCGGGCAGCTTATCAGTATCAAAGTGCCATAGAAAGCTGCTACCCATGCGTTATGACGGGCCGCTGAATAGTTTTGAAAATACTCTTTCGGCCCAGACGTTTGCCAGTGGATTTGCGCGGGTCTAAGGTTCAGCCGCAGCTACGGAAAAGCTGCCTTGGGAACTCAAGACATCAAGGAGCAACACCTATGACTCAGCACTACATCACCTCCATTCTGGCGGCTGTTGCTATGACTTTTTCGCTGGTGGCAAGCGGCACTCCCACGTCGCCCGCTGGCGCCTCTCTATCCGAAGCCATGGTCGTGGAGCTACCAGTCGCGGAAAAGTTGAATCTGAACAGCGCTGATGCTCCAACGCTACAGCGCGAACTTTCGGGCATAGGCAAGACGAAAGCGCAAGCCATCATCAACTACCGCGAGCGCAATGGTGATTTCGCCTCAGTGGACGAGTTGCTGGAGGTCGAGGGCATCGGTAAGGCGCTGGTCGACCGCAATCGCGACAAAATAACCGTCAACTAAGCCTCAGGGGCGAGTGTGACCACTCGCCCCTTTTCTCTGTGGCCAGAGTTATCGATCCTGCGCCTCCTTGGCATCCATCTCCGCATTCCTTTCATGAACCCGCTTCAACTGCTCTTCCGTCAGGGGCAACTTTTTCGCTGTGTCCCTTAGCATCATGAGGCCACCGACGATCGAGCCGATCGCCACCACCAGAATCAACCAGGCATACCAGGGCATGGCACTCTCCTTTGCACGGCGAATATGGCCGTATCTGTAATTTCGAGTAAAACTTCTCTGTGTTGGTTCAATTATAGGGGCGGGAACGCCGCGGGGAATTCGCGATCGCCGGCCCCCGTTGCGCCGCTGCATCGTTTACAATGCGCGCCGTTTTCGACTTGCCAAAGAGACCTTGCCCATGTCCGTCTGCCAGACGCCCCTGATTGTCGCCCTGGATTTCCCCACTCGTGAGGCCGCCCTGAAGCTGGCGGATCAGCTGGATCCTGCGCTGTGCCGGGTGAAGGTCGGCAAGGAGCTGTTCACCAGCAGCGCTTCCGGTATCGTCGAGACCCTGTGCAGCAAGGGCTTCGAAGTCTTCCTGGACCTGAAATTCCACGATATCCCCAACACCACGGCAATGGCAGTCAAGGCCGCGGCGGAAATGGGTGTGTGGATGGTCAACGTGCATTGCTCCGGCGGCCTGCGCATGATGTCGGCCTGCCGTGACGAGCTGGCCAAGCGCAGCGGTCCGCAGCCGTTGCTGATTGGCGTCACCGTGCTGACCAGCATGGAGCGCGAAGACCTGGCCGGCATCGGCCTGGATATCGAGCCTCAGGAGCAGGTGTTGCGTCTGGCGGCGCTGGCGGAGAAGGCAGGGATGGATGGTCTGGTCTGTTCGGCCCTGGAAGCACCGGCGCTGAAGGCCGCGCACCCGTCGCTGCAGCTGGTGACGCCGGGCATTCGTCCGGCGGGTAGCGCCCAGGATGATCAACGCCGCATCCTGACCCCGCGTCAGGCTCTGGATGCTGGCTCCGATTACCTGGTGATCGGCCGCCCGATCAGCCAGGCGGCTGATCCGGCCAAAGCGCTGGCGGCGGTGGTTGCGGAAATTCGCGGCTAAGGCCAGACCAGACAAGACGGGGCTCCCAAGGGAGCCCCGTTTTCGTTTCAGACCTTCAGCACCAGTTTGCCGAAGTTCTCACCGCTGAATAGCTTCAACAGCGTCTCGGGGAAGGTTTCCAGCCCCTCCACAATGTCTTCCTTGCTCTTGAGCTTGCCGCTTGCCAGCCATCCGGCGATTTCCTGGCCGGCCGCGCCATACTGCGCGACATGGTCCATCACCACGAAGCCTTCCATACGGGCGCGGTTGACCAGCAGCGACAGGTAGTTGGCCGGGCCTTTCACCGCCTGTTTGTTGTTGTACTGGCTGATGGCGCCGCAGATCACCACCCGGGCCTTGAAGTTCAGGCGGCTGAGAACGGCGTCGAGGATGTCGCCGCCGACGTTGTCGAAATACACGTCCACCCCTTTCGGGCACTCGCGTTTCAGGCCTTCCAGCACGTCTTCGGCCTTGTAGTCGATCACCCCGTCAAAGCCCAGTTCTTCTTTCAAGTAAGCGCATTTCTGCGCACCACCGGCGATGCCCACCACGCGGCAGCCTTTGATCCTGGCGATTTGCCCAGCGATGCTGCCCACTGCGCCGGCGGCACCGGAAATGACCACGGTCTCGCCTTCCTTGGGCGCGCCGACGTCGAGCAGGGCGAAGTACGCGGTCATGCCGGTCATGCCCAGCGCCGAGAGGTAGCGGGGCAACGGCACCAGTTTTGGATCAACCTTGTAGAAGCCCTGCGGCTCGCCGAGGAAATAGTCCTGTACGCCCAGTGCACCGTTGACGTGATCGCCGACGGCGAATTTCGGGTTACGTGAGGCGATCACTTCACCGACGCCCAGTGCGCGCATCACCTGACCGAGGCCCACCGGTGGGATGTAGGACTTGCCTTCGTTCATCCAGCCGCGCATGGCCGGATCGAGAGACAGGTAGAGGTTCTTCACCAGCACCTGGCCGTCGGCGGGTTCGCCCACCGGCACTTGCTCGTAGCTGAAGTCGTCCCGGGTCACGGCGCCTACCGGGCGTTTGGCGAGCAGGAAGCGGCGGTTGATCTGGGCAGTCATGGAAGCCTCGCAAAGGTTGGACAAAAGCTTTGTGATAGACCTTCATGGCGCGCTCGGCAAGTGCTGCCTTTGCGGCGAATACCTGACTATCGAGCAAGGTGATGAAGCATGGCGTTGATAATCACCTGTTCTCATAGTGCATCAACCGGAACCCTGATGATGCTGCCCATCCGCTCTATCGGCTGACTAGACTCACGCCACTTTCCTCACCTTGTTGCAGGAGCTTTCGATGAGTATGACGTTTTCCGGCCAGGTCGCTCTGGTCACCGGTGCCGCCGCAGGTATCGGCCGTGCCACGGCGCAGGCGTTTGCCCGGCAAGGGCTGAAGGTGGTGGTGGCCGATCTGGACGTAGCGGGTGGCGAGGCCACGGTGGCGCTGATCCGCGCAGAAGGTGGCGAGGCAATCTTCGTCGCCTGCAACGTGACCAAGGACGCCGAGGTGCAGCAGTTGTTGGCGCGGACCGTCGAAGCCTATGGTCGCCTGGACTACGCCTTCAACAACGCCGGTATCGAGATTGAGCAGGGCCGCCTGTCAGAAGGCAGCGAGGCGGAGTTCGACGCGATCATGGGCGTCAACGTCAAAGGCGTGTGGCTGTGCATGAAGTACCAGTTGCCGCTGATGCTTGCCCAGGGCGGCGGCGCGATCGTCAATACCGCTTCGGTTGCCGGCCTTGGTGCGGCGCCGAAGATGAGTATCTACAGCGCCTCCAAGCACGCGGTGATTGGCCTGACCAAGTCCGCTGCGATCGAATACGCCAAGAAGCAGATCCGGGTCAACGCCGTCTGCCCGGCGGTAATCGATACCGATATGTTCCGCCGTGCCTACGAAGCCGACCCGCGCAAGGCGGAGTTTGCCGCAGCCATGCACCCGGTTGGCCGCATCGGCAAGGTCGAGGAAATCGCCAGCGCCGTGCTCTACCTGTGCAGCGACGGCGCAGCTTTCACCACCGGCCAGGCCCTGGCGGTGGACGGTGGTGCCACGGCTATTTGACGGCCAGCATGGCCTGGACCGCGGCGTTTCTGCTGGAGCGCAGCAGGGCGCCGGCGACCACCAGGCAACCCACCAGCAACAAGGCGCCGAACAAGGTCAAGGCGGTGCCTGCGCCGAAGCGATCAGCCAACAGGCCGGTGAAGATCACCGGCAGGCTGAAACCCAGATAGGCGAGCAGGAAGAAGCCGGCGCTAGCGCGGGTTTTTTCTGTTCTCGCCAGCGCATTGACCGCCGACAGCCCGCCCAGATAGATAAACCCGTAGCAGGCACTGCTGGCCCCGATTGCTCCCAGCAACACAGCCGGCAATGTGCCGCTATGCGCGCCCCACGCCAGCAGTGCGTAGCTGCATGGCAGCACCAGCAAGCCCAGTCCGGTCGAGCGGGCTGGTGTCATGCGTCGTGCCAGTGGCTGGAACAGCAGGCCGCAACTGATGACACAGAACGTCGACATCCCCGACCAGTTGGCCAGTTGATGGCGTGCCAGGATCGACGGCATCAGAGCGATGACCAGGCCGACACAGCCCCAGGCCAGCAGGATCGCCAGGCCGTAGGGAAGGCTTCCCGTCGGGTAGAACGGCAGGCGCAGCAGCGCGGTTTGGCGACGGACGCCAGGATCCGGCAACCCCAGTACCGCCAGCAGCGCAACCAACGCCAGACCCAGATGCAGCGCAAAGCTGCCGGGTACGAGTGTGGGACCTTGTAGCAGGAACAGGCTGGTGACCGCCGCGCCGAGGCCAAAGCCCAGCGAGGTGCTGGCAGTGACCCGATTGGCTGCGGCGCGGTTGTCGCCGTTGCGCATCAATTCGCCCATGTACGCGGTGCCGGTAGCCGATGCCAGCGCAGTCCCGACGCCCAGCAGGGTGCGGGCGAAGGCCAGGGTGGTCAGGCCGGGCGCGAGCATCGTCAGCACCGTGGCCAGCATCGACAGGCAGAGCGCCGCAATGATCAGCGGCTTGTGGCCGACCCGGTCCGCCAGTCCGCCGAGCAACAGCAGTACCGGCAGGACGCCGACGACATAACCGGAAAAAGCGACCGCTGTCGCCGCCGCTCCCTGGCCGGAAAGCGCCGCGTAGGCGGTGTACAGCGGGGCCTGGAGATTGACGGCAAAGGTGACCAGGCACAGGGCGAAAGCCAGTATGGCGGACGCAGGGCGGGTAATCATGGGGGACTCCTTGTAGTGACAAGGCGATTTTCGGGTGACCGTTGGCAGGGGGAAAGGCACACCTCCGGGTCTTTTGTGATTAACTGTTCGGCCAAAATAAACAAACACCTGAACCATGAAACTGAACCTTGATCGGCAATTGACGGCCCCGCTGGTACAGCAGTTGGCGGATGGCCTGCAGGGCTGGATTGCCGCCCAGCGGCTACGTCCTGGCAGCCGTCTGCCGTCGATTCGTCATTTGGCGAAAGAGCAGGGCGTCAGCCAGTCCTGTGCTATCGAGGCCTACGACCGGTTGGTATCGCAAGGCTGGCTGGAGGCGCGTCACGGTGTCGGGTTTTTCGTCGCCGAGCGTAAGGGCCAGGCGCCTTTCGCCGAAGAACCGCACTGGGAAGAAGGCATCGACGGGCGCTGGCGGTTGTTCAGCGACGACCGTGACGCGTTGCTCAGGCTTGGCTGTGGCTGGCTGCCGGACAACTGGCGGCAAAGCGAGGAAATTGCCCTGGCAATTCGTCAGGTCAGTCGCGGTGCGGAGCAGGATCTGTTCGGCTACGGGCCGCCGTTGGGGCTCACGGCCTTGCGCCAGCAGGTGCGCAAGCGCCTCGGATTGTTGGGTATCCAGGTGCAGCCCGAGCAGATTCTCACCACCCAGGGTGCCAGCCAGGCCCTCGACCTGCTGGTGCGCACTTTGCTCAAGCCGGGCGATACCGTGCTGGTGGAAACGCCCGGCTATTACAACCTCTACAACCTGCTGCGCCTGCACGGTGTGCGCATGCTGCCGGTGCCGCGCACGGTGGACGGCCCCGATCTTGAGGTGATGGCTGATCTGCTGCGCGAGCACGCCCCGGGTTATCTGTTCATCAACAGCCTCTACCACAATCCCACCGGCACCAGCCTGAGCCCGCGCACCGCCCAGCGTTTGCTGGAACTGGCCGGCGAATTCGACGTGCGGATCATCGAGGACGATATCTATGCCGACTTTCAGGACAGCCAGGCGACCCGCCTGACCACCCTCGACAGTCAGCAGCGGGTGATTTACCTCGCGAGTTTTTCAAAGACCCAAAGCAGTTCGCTGCGGGTCGGTTACCTCGTCGCCGATGCGGGGCTGATCGCACGCCTGGCCGAGGTGAAGATGATCACCGGGATTGGCACGTCGCGGTTTGCCGAGCAGGTGCTGGCGCAACTGCTGGCCAGCGGGGTGTACCGCAAGAGCGTGCAGCGCCTGCGCGTGCGTCTGGCCCAGCATATGGCCACTGCGTTGCGCCTGCTCGAGGCCACCGGCTGGGAGGTTTTTGCCGAGCCTTACGGCGGCATGTTCGTCTGGGCCCGCTGCCCGGGTGTCGACTCCAGCGCGCTGCAACAGATCGCTCAGCGCGAAGGCGTCGTGCTCTCGCCGGGTTCGGCATTCGATCCGGAGGGCGCCGACAGTGACTGGCTGCGGATCAATGTCGCCTACACCCAGGATGTGCGTGCTCAAGCGTTTTTTCAGACGGTTGGCCAACTATCGTCGCGACGACCTTCAGTTTCCTGAAAACGACGGCTCCGTAGCTTTTTGCCATTATTCCGGCGCCGGTGTCTTGTGCTGCCACGGGCGCCGTTGCCACTCTGCACCCTTGGCGATGCGGCGAGTTTTCCAGGGGCAGAAGGGGGCAGCGAGCAATGAAATCGGGCGCAAATGGTGGTTTCGCCAACCTGGGCATGGCCCGCAAGCTGGGGCTGGGATTCACCCTGGTGCTGTTATTGACGGCGGTCGTGGCCGCGATCGGTATTGCCGCGCTGTATGGCCTCGGCCAACGCGTCGATGGGCTCAAGCAGATGACCGCGTTCAACAACGGGGTGCTGGCCCTGCGCCTGGACGAACAGCGCTTCGCCCAGCGTTCTGATCCCAAGGCCGCCGAAGCACTGCGCAAGGGCGTGGAGGCCTTGAGCGCCCAGGCCGGGCAGTTGCCGGAACTTGCCAGCAGCGATGTCGGCGCCGAGCTGAATGCCTACCGCCAGGCCTTCGACCAATTCGTCGAGTTGACCCAGGCCAAGGAGCTGGCGCTGGACATGGCCAGTTGGTCGGTGTCGAGCGTTGCCAACAACCTGGACGTGTTGCAGTCCGGGCTGGCGGACGATGGCACCTGGACGCTGAAGGACTCCCAAGGCCAGAAGGGCGCCGAGTTCGTCGAGCAGGCCGGCCAGGTCGGTCAGGTGGCGCGGCTGATGCTGCAGGCGATGGATGAGGCGCGGGTGCGCCTGGAGCAGAGCCGCAAGGGCGCCGATGATGTGCGTCAGGGGCGCATCGAGCAGGCTGACCAGGCGGCGGAACTGGCCGCGCAACTCAAGGGCAGTATCGAAGACCCCGGTTATCAGAGCGTACTCGGCGAGGTGACCACCCACATCTCCAGCTTTGGCGAGAAGCTTGGTGAATACACGGACCTGTTGGCCCGCGAGGAGCAACTACGCCAGCAATTGCAGGCGCGCGCCGAACAGGTCACGGCGCGGGTCGAGCAGATCAACGCGGCCATCGATGCCGGAATGCAGGCCGAATTGAAGCGCAATGCCTTGCTGATTCTGCTGTCGTCATTGCTGGCACTGCTGGTGGGCATTGTCGCGGCGATCCTCATTACCCGGGCCATCGTGCTGCCGCTGCGCCGGGTGATCAGCCGTGCCCAGGAAATTGCCGCAGGGGATTTGCGCGGCGAAATCAACGTCGATCGCCGTGATGAGGTGGGGCAGTTGCTGCTGGCCATGCAGCAGATGGGCAGCGGCCTGAGCGGCATCGTCAGTGGTTTGCAGTCCGGGATCGACAAGTTGGCCAGCAACGCCCACACCTTGTCGGCGGTGACCGAGCAGACCAATCGCGAGGTCAGCAGCCAGAAAGAAGAAACGGATCAGGTTGCCACCGCCATGCAGGAGATGACGGCCACCGTGCACAGCGTTGCCCGTGATGCCGAGGAGGCTGCGCAAGCCGCGCAATCGGCGGACGGCAAGGTGGAAAACGGCCAGCAGGTGGTGCGCCAGAGCATGCAGCGCATCGAGCGACTGGCCAGTGCCGCCGATTCGGCCAGCCACAGCATCGAGACCCTCAGTGCCGAGATTCAGCACATCGGCTCGGTGCTGGAAGTGATCAAGAGCGTCGCCGAGCAGACCAACCTGCTGGCGCTCAACGCCGCCATCGAAGCTGCCCGCGCGGGTGAGCAGGGTCGCGGTTTTGCCGTGGTGGCGGATGAAGTGCGGGCCTTGGCCAAGCGCACCCAACAGTCCACCGAAGAAATCGAGCGCCTGGTCAGCAGTCTGCGGGCCAATGCCCAGTCATCGGTGACGCAGATCCAGAACAGTGGCGAACTGGTCAAACTGGCGGTGGCTGATGCGCTGCAAACCGAAAGTGCGCTGGGCAGCATCGCTGCGGCAGTGTCGCTGATCCAGCAGATGAACCAGCAGATTGCCGCGGCCGCGGAACAGCAGAGTTCGGTGGCCGAGGAGATCAGCCGCAGCGTGACCCAGATTCGCAGCAGCGCCGATCAGTCGGCGATGGCCATGCAAGGCAACGCCAGCTCGAGTATCGAGCTGGCGCAGTTGGGGGCGGAGTTGAAAGGGATGGTCGGGCATTTCCGGATCTGAGTCCGGAAATGCCTGTCAGGCGCTTTTACGCCAGTTGAGGATCAGCAGCGTTAACACGCCAGCGACGATGCCCCAGAAGGCCGAGCCGATGGAGAACAGCGTGAAGCCCGAGGCGGTGACCATGAAGGTGATCAGCGCCGCTTCGCGTTCCTTGGCTTCGTTCATCGCCACGCTGAGGCCATTCATGATTGAGCCGAACAGCGCCAGGGCGGCAATCGACAGCACCAGTTCCTTGGGCAGGGCGGCGAACAGTGCCGCCAGGGTGGCACCGAAGGTCCCGGCGATGCCGTAGAAAATCCCGCACCAGACCGCTGCGGTGTAGCGCTTCTTGGGGTCTTCATGGGCATGCGGCCCGGTGCAGATTGCCGCGCTGATCGCCGCCAGGTTGACCCCGTGGGCGCCGAACGGTGCCAGCACCAGCGAGGCCAGGCCGGTAACCGAAATCAGCGGCGAGGCGGGCACTTGATAGCCATCGGCGCGGAGCACGGCGACGCCGGGCATGTTCTGCGAAGTCATCGCCACCACGAACAACGGAATGCCGATGCTGATGGTCGCTGCGAGGGAGAAGCTCGGCGTGGTCCACACCGGTGTCGCCACTTCCAGCTTGAAACCGCTGAAGTCCAGCAGGCCAAGCGCGCCGGACAGCGCCGTACCCACCACCAGCGCGGCGAGCACCGAGTAGCGCGGCGACACCCGCTTGATCAGCAGGTAACTGAAGAACATCCCCAGTACCAGGGTGGTGCGGTGTTGGGCGGCGACGAAGATTTCACTGCCGATCTTGAACAGGATCCCGGCCAGTAGCGCCGAGGCCAGCGACGCGGGAATGCGTTTGACCAGGCGTTCGAAACTGCCGGTCAGGCCGCAGATCACCACCAGCACGGCGCAGGTGATGTAGGCGCCAATGGCCTCGCCGTACGTCACGCCGCCGAGGCTGGTGATCAGCAATGCTGCGCCCGGCGTCGACCAGGCAACGGTCACCGGCGTGCGGTAACGCAGCGACAGGCCGATGCTGCACACCGCCATGCCGATGGACAGCGCCCAGATCCACGAGGAAATCTGTGCGCTGGTCAGCCCTGCGGCCTGGCCGGCCTGGAACATCAGCACCAATGAGCTGGTGTAGCCGGTGAGCATGGCGATGAAACCGGCGACCACCGCGGAGGGTGACGAGTCGGCCAGCGGCCGCAATTGTGCGGAGGTGGCGTCGGGCATGGCGAAATCCTTATACGGGTGTCAGCAGATTTTTCAGACTACCGTGCGACAGGGTGTCGATTGCAATACAGCAACCGTTGCATTTAGCCGTACAGTCGCCAACCATGAAGGTCGGTTCGCTTTTGCAGAAAAGGGGGAGGGGCAAGATGTACAAGGTCTATGGGGATTACCAGTCGGGCAACTGTTACAAGATCAAGCTGATGCTGCACCTGCTCGATCTGCCCTACACCTGGCAGCCGGTGGATATTCTCAAGGGTGAGACGCAGACGCCGGAATTCCTGGCGATGAACCCCAATGGCAAGGTTCCGGTGCTGCAACTGGAAGATGGCACCTGCCTGTGGGAGTCCAACGCGATTCTCAATTTCCTCGCCGACGGCAGCGAGTTCCTGCCCTCTGAGCCGCGGTTGCGCACCCAGGTGCTGCAATGGCAGTTCTTCGAGCAGTACAGCCACGAGCCCTATATCGCGGTGGCGCGTTTCATCCAGTTCTATCTGGGACTGCCAGACGAGCGCCTGGAGGAATACCGCAAGCTGCACAAGGGCGGGCACAAGGCGCTCAAGGTGATGGAGCGGCAACTGGAAGTGACGCCGTATCTGGTGGGCGACCGCTATTCGATCGCCGACGTGGCGTTGTATGCCTACACCCATGTGGCGCATGAGGGCGGCTTCGATCTGAGCGCTTATCCGAAAGTGCGGGAGTGGCTGGCGCGGGTGGCAGAGCATCCGCGGCATGTAGCGATGGAAGGCTGACGTTCTTGTAGGAGCGAGCTCGCGAAGGCCTGCACAGCAGGCCCCGAAAGGATCAGGCAGCCGAAAAACGCTGGTCCAGATACGCGATGATCGCCTTGGACTCGTACATCCAGGTGGTCTTGCCGTCTTCTTCGATGCGCAGGCACGGCACTTTGATCTTGCCGCCTTCGGTGAGCAGGGTCTGACGATCCTGTTCGTTGTTCTTCGCGTCGCGCAGGGTGACCGGCACGTTGAGGCGGTGCAGGGTGCGGCGGGTCTTCACGCAGAACGGGCAGGCGTGGAACTGGTACAGGCTCAACCCGCGGGCTTCCTGCTCGACCCGCGCCTGGGCGGCGGGGTCACGCTTGCGTTTGGCCGGGCGGCTGATCCAGTCGAGAAAGACGATCACCTGGCCGAGGCCGACCCGCAGTGCTTTGACGATCATGGCAACTCCTCAAAATGAAAAAGCCGACCTGGACAGGTCGGCTCGCGTAACGCTCCCGATCACTTGATCAGGCTGAGAAACTCGCTGCGGGTCGCGGCGTTATCGCGGAATTCGCCGAGCATCACCGAAGTGATCATCGACGAGTTCTGCTTCTCGACGCCGCGCATCATCATGCACATGTGCTTGGCTTCGATGACGACGGCGACGCCCAGGGCGCCGGTAACCGTCTGCACCGCCTCGGCGATTTCGCGGCTCAGGTTTTCCTGGATCTGCAGGCGACGGGCATACATGTCGACAATCCGTGCCACCTTGGACAGGCCCAGCACCTTGCCGCTCGGGATGTAGGCGACGTGCGCCTTGCCGATGAAAGGCAGCAGGTGGTGTTCGCACAGCGAGTACAGCTCGATGTCCTTGACCAGGACCATCTCGCTGTTGTCGGAGCTGAACAGGGCGCCGTTGGTCACTTCTTCCAGGGTTTGGGTGTAACCGCGGCAAAGGTACTGCATGGCCTTCGCGGCCCGTTTCGGCGTGTCGAGCAGGCCTTCGCGGGAGACATCCTCGCCGAGCTGGCCGAGGATTGCGGTGTAGTTCTGTTCCAGGGACATGGATCTACCTGTGGTGTATTTCGCAAACGCGAAGGGTACGGCGGCTGTGGCGGCGCCGCAAGTCCGGCGTTACTCGTCGCGACCTTCGAGCATGGTCCGGCGCAGCATCACATACACCGCGCCGGTGCCGCCGTGTCTGGCCTGGCACGAGGTAAAGCCCAGCACTTGAGCGTGCTGGCGCAGCCAGGTATTGACGTGGCTTTTGATCATGGGACGCTTGCCATCCAGGCGCACGGCCTTGCCGTGGGTGACGCGCACGCAGCGGATTTCGAAGCGGGTGGCCTCGGCGAGGAAGGCCCAGAGGGTTTCGCGCGCTTTCTCGACGGTCATGCCATGCAGGTCGAGGCTGCCTTCAAAGCCGATCTGGCCGAGCTTGAGCTTGCGCATCTGGCTTTCCTGGACGCCGTCGCGGCTCCAGTGCAGATCGTCTTCCGGGCCCACGTCGATGACGAACTGGTCGGACAGACCGTCAACCACGGTCTGGTCGCTGCGCACCGTCGCGTTCTGCCGCAGGTTGTTCAGTTGCTTGCGATCAGTCTTGGGTTTGCCGGTGTCGGCGCGATCATGCTTGATCGGCTTGACGCCGCGCACTTCGCTCTTGAACAGGGAAAAATCGTCGTCTTGCATGTAGGTCTCCGCCGCGAGCGGCGCAGTTTACGCGAGTCCACACGCCGTTGCAGTCAATCGTGTTTTTTCATCAGGTGAGGCGACAGGTTCAGTTCGCGGCCGCGGCGCAGACGCAGGCGACGTCGGCGCCAGAGCCACACGCCCAGGTACAGCACCAGCAAACCGCCGCCGAGCACCAGGCTGGCGGCGGCGGGGTTGGCATTGAGCTCGCCCAGTGCGGCGGGGTGGCCCAGCAGGCTGGCGGCTCCAGCCATGGCCAGCAGCACGCCGACGCTTGCCAGCAGGGCCGAAAACGCCGCGGCCAGGCGCGAACGCCAATTGCCCGGCTGGCGCGGACGCAGGCGTTTGGCGTCGAAACCGTCGGATATTTTCATTCCGATTTCCTCAGTGAATATCCGGTTTTGGACCGAAAGTCGTGGAGGTGGTTCCGCGCGCCAAGGGTCAGATCAGACTGTTGGTAGGGGTCACGCAGGCGAAGTTGTCGGCCATGATCGCCATTTCAGTCTGCTGGATCTGCGCGGCGGCGATCACGCCATCCTTGAACGGCAGGTCGCGGGTGGCGCAGGCGTCTTCGACCAGGGTGCAGCGGTAGCCGTAGTCTTTGGCGCGGCGCACGGTGGTGCTGACGCTGGAGTGGCTCATGAAGCCGCAGACGATCAGATCCAGGTGGCCGAGGTTCTGCAGGGTTTCATGCAGGCTGGTGTTCTTGAAGGCGTTGGGCATGCGCTTCTCGATGATGACTTCATCGCCCTGTGGCTCCAGGCCGGGGATGAATTCGCCGCGCGCACCCTGAGGATCGAACAGACCGCCGACGGTGCCCAGGTGACGCACGTGAATCACCGGACGACCGGCCTTGCGCGCCGCGTCGAGCAGTTTGCCGATGTTCGCCACTGCCTCGTCCATGCCCGACAGCGCCAGGGGACCGCTCAGGTACTCTTTCTGCGCATCGATAATGATCAGGCTGGCGTTGCTCAGTTTGGCGGGCGGATAGCCACGTCCGCTGAGGTGGAACATCGTCATTGGAACAGACATCAGGGGCTCCTTCGGGTAGGGCTTTTTACCTATTCTCCCCTGCTTGGACACTTATGTGAATCGCTTAGCGTACAAGTGGCGTGGTTAGTGGCTCTCAGCCATGTCAGCCAATCGCCCGTCGATGCAATTGCGGCCACTTGTTGCGCGAGGCTGGTAGAATCGCCGGTCGTCTTCCAAGGAGTCTGCCGTGATCACTTCCCGCCTGCGCACACTGCGCGACCACATTCGCTGGGCCGTCAGCCGCTTCCACGAGCATGAGTTGTTCTTCGGTCATGGTGCCGACAACGCGTGGGACGAGGCTCGGTTGCTGGTGCTGGGAGCGGTTCACCTGCCTTGGGAAGTGGCTGACAGCTATCTGGATTGCCGCCTGGAAGACGACGAACTGGTGAAGCTGCAACGCCTGCTCAAGCGCCGCATCGAAGACCGCGTGCCGACCGCTTACCTGCTCGGCGAGGCGTGGTTCTGCGGGATGTCGTTCATCGTCGATGAGCGGGTGCTGGTGCCGCGTTCGCCGATCGGCGAACTGATCGAGAAGCGCTTCGAGCCGTGGCTGGCCGACGAGCCCGCGCGCATCCTTGACTTGTGCACCGGTTCAGGTTGCATCGGTATCGTCAGCGCCGAAGTCTTCCCCGACGCCGAAGTGGTGCTGGCCGACCTGTCCTTCGAAGCGCTTGAAGTGGCCAACCAGAACATTGAGCGACATGGCCTGGAGCAGCGCGTCTACACCGTCCAGGGTGACGGTTTCGCCGGCCTTCCGGCGCAGCGTTTCGACCTGATCCTGTCCAACCCGCCGTATGTCGATGCCGAGGACTTCGCCGACATGCCGGCCGAGTATCAGCACGAACCGGAGCTGGGCCTGGCCTGTGGCAATGATGGTCTGGATCTGGTGCGGCGCATGCTGGCCGAGGCGGCGGACCACCTCACCGAGAAGGGCTTGCTGATCGTCGAGGTCGGCAACAGCCAGGTGCATGTCGAGCAGTTGTACCCGGAAGTGGATTTCGCCTGGCTGGAGTTCGAGCGCGGCGGTCACGGCGTGTTCATGCTCACTGCCGAGCAATGCCGCCAGCACCAGGCGCTGTTCGCTTCGCGGGTCTGATGGTGTTGTTGCGCGGGACGGCTTGTCAGCCAGTCCCGCGTTTCGCCCTCAGCGGTGGGTGGCGATCCAGATCAGCAAGCCGGCCTGGAACACTGCGAACGCCACCAGGCAGGTGATGGTGAACCGCAGGCCGCTGTCTTCGCGCCGGTACTTGGAAACCCGCTCGTCGCGCTCACGCAGTTGCGATTCCTTCTCCTGCAACTTCTGATCGGCCTGCTGCAACATGTTGGCCGCTTCGATGATCTCGACCCGCTGCAGCTTGTCGGTATTCCAGCCGCCTTTCAGCTCGCCCACCTGGGTTTCGACGTAGCGCCCCTTGAGGTGCTGGGCGTCGGCGTATTCGACTTCCACGCCGTGGCTACGCAGCACATGGTCGCGGCGCAGGCGGGTGTCTTCGTTGAGTGCGTCCTTGTTCCCCAGGGCGCCGCCCTCGAGCCGGTAGTGCGACCACTTGCGCTGTGCCCACTGCACGGCCTGGGCCAGCATGAAGCGGCCTATTCCGCGGTTCAGTGGTTCGATCTGCAAGCCGCTGTCGGGGCCGATGGTCACCAGGCGCTTGTCGTGGTCGACACGGATATCCAGCACGTTCTGTTCTTTGCGCACTTTTTGCCCGGGCAGACGGATTTCCATGCGCAGCAGGCTGTGTTCCTTGCTGTGGCGCTCGGCATGGCCGAACTCGACGAAACGCAACGGACGCGCGCCGCTGTTGCGGTCGGTCGGCAGCGGCGCCAGGCGCAGCAACTGGAAATGTTCGGGCGCCAGGTCCGCCCAGGGCAGCGGGGCGGCTTCCGGAACAACCGGTTCGTCGGCCGCTGCGGTAGCGTCCTGGGTGGGTGCATCAGTCATCACAGGGTCCTCGTGTGCGCAACAGGCCGTCTACGGTGACAGCGCCTGCATCGGATTTATCGGCCGATTCGCCGAGGACTGGAGCCCGATTTGCTCAGGCGGATGTCAACTGCCGCACAAAAACCACGATCCGTTCGCCCAGTGCGCTGGCCAGGGGCAGTGCCGGATTGGTGTAGCTGTCGCGCTGCTGGCCCATGCCTGGCGGACTGATGCGCAGCATGTGGTTCATGCCATCGATCAGCGCAAGCTGCGCATCGGGCTTGGCCGCCTGCAGGGCCTTGGCGTCGGCCGGGCTGACCTGGATGTCGTTGCGGCCTTGAATGATCAGCGCCGGAATCTGCAAGCGTGCGAAGGCCGCCGCCGGGTCTTGGCGGAACAACGAAATCAGATAAGGCTGCACGCTGGGGCGCAGGGTATTGGCGAGTGCCGGCGGCACATCGCTGCTCGGCTGGCCGGCCTTGAGTTGATCGATCACCTGTTGCGCTTGCTTGAGTTGGGCCGGTGGCAGGCGTTCGGCCAGTTGTTCGCGCAGCACCTGGTCTACCGGCCGGCCGCTGCCGGCCAGGGCGATCACCGCGCTGGCGCCGGCCGGTTCCGCAGCCAGGCTGGCGATCAGTGCGCCTTCGCTATGACCGAGCAGGATCAGCGGGCCGAAGCGTGGGTCGGCCTTGATCTTGCGGCTCCAGGCCACGGCGTCGGCGACATAGCGTTCAACACTCAACTGACGTTCGTCCGGGGTCGCCGCCAGGCTCTCGGCAACGCCGCGCTTGTCATAGCGCACGCTGGCGATGCCCTGGGCAGCCAGTTGCAGGGCCAGGCGCTTGAGAATGTCGATGCGCCCGACTGCAGGGTTGTTGCCGTCGCGGTCGGTGGGGCCGGAGCCAGCGATGATCAGCACCACCGGCGGCGGGGTGTCGCCGCGCGGCAGCAGCAGGCTGCCATGAAGAATGCCCTGGCCGGTATCGAGGCTGACCGGGCGCTGGAACACGGCGGGGGCGGCGGCCTGGGCGAGGCCGGAAACGATCAGGAGGAGCAGGACGGCGAGGCGCGACATCATCGGGCTACATGCGGGGGGATGCCGGTTGGACCTGACCCCGTGCAGAAGGTTCGCCAGCAGGGATGAACTGAATGGTTAGCCTGCGTATACTGGCGGCCTTGTTCAAATCAGGCTGATTCGCGGAGCGTCCTGCATGTCCGGCAATACCTACGGCAAGCTGTTCACTGTCACCACCGCTGGCGAAAGCCATGGTCCGGCGTTGGTCGCCATTGTCGATGGCTGCCCGCCGGGTCTGGAGATTTCTCTGGAAGACCTGCAGCGCGATCTGGACCGGCGCAAGCCCGGCACCAGCCGCCACACCACCCAGCGCCAGGAAGCCGACGAGGTCGAGATTCTTTCCGGCGTCTTCGAGGGCCGCACCACCGGCTGTTCCATCGGTCTGCTGATCCGCAACACCGACCAGAAGTCCAAGGACTACTCGTCCATCAAAGACCTGTTCCGCCCGGCCCACGCCGACTACACCTATCACCACAAATACGGCGAGCGCGACTACCGCGGCGGTGGCCGCAGCTCGGCACGCGAAACCGCCATGCGCGTGGCCGCCGGTGCCATCGCCAAGAAATACCTGGCCAGCCAGGGCATCCGCATTCGTGGCTACATGAGCCAGCTCGGCCCGATCGAAATCCCGTTCAAGACCTGGGACTCGGTGGAGCAGAACGCCTTCTTCAGCCCGGACCCGGACAAGGTCCCGGAACTGGAGGCGTACATGGATCAGTTGCGCCGTGACCAGGACTCGGTCGGCGCGAAGATCACCGTGGTCGCCGAGGGTGTGATGCCGGGCCTCGGCGAGCCGATCTTCGACCGTCTGGACGCCGAACTGGCCCATGCGCTGATGAGCATCAACGCGGTCAAGGGCGTGGAAATCGGCGCCGGCTTCGCCTCGGTCGCCCAGCGCGGCACCGAGCACCGTGACGAGATGACGCCCGAAGGCTTCCTCAGCAATAACGCTGGCGGCATCCTCGGCGGCATTTCCTCGGGTCAGCCGATCGTCGCTCACCTGGCGCTCAAGCCGACCTCCAGCATCACCACGCCGGGCCGTTCCATCGACAAGGATGGCAACCCGGTTGAAGTCATCACCAAGGGCCGCCATGACCCATGCGTCGGGATCCGCGCCACGCCGATCGCCGAAGCGATGATGGCGATCGTGTTGATGGACCACCTGCTGCGCCACCGCGGGCAGAACGCTGACGTACGTGTGAGCACCCCGGTACTGGGCCAGCTCTGATGCCCCGCACTGCCCATCGCGCCACGGCTTTTTAGCCGTGGCGTTGCCTTACTGGCGGCTGTCCAGTTTCTACCTCTTCTATTTCGCCCTGCTCGGGTCTACCGCGCCGTTCCTGGCGCTGTATTTCGATCACCTCGGGTTTTCCAGCGCACGCATCGGCGAGCTGGTGGCCATTCCCATGCTGATGCGTTGCGTGGCGCCAAACCTGTGGGGCTGGCTGGGCGACCGCAGCGGCCAGCGCCTGTTGATCGTGCGCCTCGGCGCGCTGTGCACCCTGGCCAGTTTCGCGCTGATCTTTGTCGACAAGAGCTACGCCTGGCTGGCACTGGTGATGGCGCTGCATGCGTTCTTCTGGCATGCCGTGCTGCCGCAGTTCGAAGTCATTACCCTCGCGCACCTGCAAGGCCAGACCGGCCGCTACAGCCAGGTGCGGCTGTGGGGATCGATCGGTTTTATCCTCACCGTGGTCGGCCTGGGCCGACTGTTCGAGTGGTTGAGCCTGGATATCTACCCGGTGGCGCTGGTGTGCATCATGGCCGGTATCGTCCTTGCCAGCCTTTGGGTGCCCAACGCCCAGCCGGTGGAGCAGGCCGAGCGGCCGTCCGGTGGCGGCTTCCTCAAGCAACTGACCCGCCCCGGCGTGCTGGCTTTCTACACCTGCGTGGCGCTGATGCAGCTCAGCCACGGCCCGTACTACACCTTCCTGACCCTGCACCTGGAAAGCCTCGGCTACAGCCGCGGCACCATCGGCATGCTGTGGGCGCTGGGAGTGCTGGCCGAGGTGCTGCTGTTCATGGTGATGAGCCGGATCCTGGCGCGGGTGTCATTGCGCCGGGTGCTGCTGGCGAGTTTCCTGTTGGCGGCGCTGCGCTGGCTGTTGCTGGGCAGCTTTGCCGAGCACTTGCTGGTGCTGTTGTTCGCCCAGCTGCTGCATGCGGCGACCTTCGGCAGTTTCCACGCCACCTGCATCGCCTTCGTCCAGCGCAGTTTCGGCGCGCGCCAGCAGGGCCAGGGCCAGGCGTTCTACGCTGCGTTGTCCGGCACCGGCGGCGCCTTGGGTGCCCTATATGCGGGTTATAGCTGGAAGGCCCTGGGCCCGGGTATCACCTTTAGTATTGCCGCCGTCGCGGCGCTGGCCGCAGCCGTTATCATTGCGACCCGGTTGAAAGAGGACGCTATATAGCGTCCGCATCACGTCTTGAAAGAACAGGAGTTGCCCTTGAGCATCCTCAGCGTTTATCACCAGTCCACCCCGGATACCCCCAACAAAGTCCTGACCCACGATGACGATATCGGCGCGACACTGGCCGAACAGGGCGTGCACTTCGAACAGCGGGAAGTGGCGGAGCGGATTCGTCCCGGGACTGCCGCAGAGGAGGTGATCGCGCTGCTGGATCAACAGCTCCAGGCGCTGAAAACCGAGTGTGGCGCGGTGGTGGAGGTGTTCAGCGTCAATCCCGAGCATCCTCAGAAGGATGAACTGCGCGCTGGCTGGATCGACGAGCGTCGTCATTCGGCAAAGGGCGCGCACTTTGTCATTAGCGGGCGCGGCTTGCTGAATCTGCGAATCGGCGATTACGTGTATGCGCTGGTGGCGGAGCGGGGCGCTCTGGTCAGCGTTCCGGCGGGGACTGCGCACTGGTTCGATATCGGCGAGCAGCCGAACCTGGTGCTGGTGCGGTTGTTCCAAAGCGAGGAAGGACGGGCGGTGCAACTGACGGGTGATGAGAGCGCCCGGTTGTATCCGGGGCTGGATGAC
>NZ_JANLOA010000101.1:0-108314 GCF_025466035.1 Pseudomonas sp. 20P_3.2_Bac5
CGCGTCCGAAAATAACGGTCTTACTTTCACGGATTCAGCCTTGTCGTTCGACGCAGGCACCGTGCTATGTTCCTTCTCTTTCTCGACTGCCTCAGGGATGCCTTATGTCGCATGCAAGCACGCTTCTTCCAGGTTTCATGGTTGTTCACGGCAACCGTTTGGATGAGCTGCGAAGCCTGGTCGTGAGCTGGATGCGGCGTTATCCCCTGGCCCCTCTGGAAAACGAGATCGTCCTGGTGCAGAGCAACGGCATCGCCCAGTGGCTGAAGCTCGCTCTGGCTGAAGACCCTGAAGAAGACGACACGGGCGGCAGCGGTATCGCAGCAGCTATCGAGGTTCAACTCCCCGGCAGCTTCATGTGGCAGCTCTATCGAAAGGTTCTGGGCCGCGAAGAAATTCCGGAAACGTCGCTCCTCGACAAAGCCCCGCTGACCTGGCGCCTGATGCGCCTGCTCCCCGAGCTGATCCATCAACCCCACTTCGAACCGCTGCAGCGCTTCCTTCTCGATGACAGCGACCTGCGCAAGCGCTATCAATTGGCCGAACGCCTGGCCGACCTGTTCGACCAATATCAGGTCTATCGCGCCGACTGGCTAAAAGAGTGGGCCGCCGGTCGCCATGTGATGATCAATGCTCGCGGTGAGTCGCGCCCGCTGTCCCCGGCCAATTGCTGGCAGGCTGAGCTTTGGCGAGCATTGTTGCTGGATGTTGGCGAAGCTGGAATGGCGCAAAGCCGCGCCGGCGTGCATCAGCGCTTTATCGAGCGCATCAACGGTTTGGCGCAGGCCCCGGCCGGGCTGCCATCCCGCGTCATCGTCTTCGGTATTTCTTCCCTGCCGGCCCAGGCCCTCGAGGCGTTGGCCGGCCTGGCTCGCTTCAGTCAGGTGTTGCTCTGTGTGCATAACCCTTGTCGCCACCATTGGGCCGATATCGTTGCCGACAAGGACCTGCTCCGCCACCAGTACAAGCGCCAGCAGCGCAAGCAAGGCATGGCCGGCCCGATCGATGCGCAAAGCCTGCACCAGCATGCTCACCCGTTGCTCGCCGCCTGGGGCAAGCAGGGGCGCGACTACATCAACCTGCTCGACAGTTACGATGACCCGTCCAGTTACCGCACCGCCTTCAGCGATGGTCGCATCGACCTGTTCAGTGAAGACGAGCCCCAGCACCTGCTCGGCCAATTGCAGGACGACATTCTCGAACTGCGCCCCCTGAACGAAACCCGCGAGCTTTGGCCCGACGTCGACCCGGCAAAAGACCGTTCCGTGCGCTTCCATATCGCCCACAGCGCCCAGCGCGAAGTAGAGATTCTCCACGACCAGTTACTCGCCCGCTTCAGCGCCGACCCCGGTTTGCGCCCGCGCGATGTGATCGTCATGGTTCCGGACATCAACGCCTACGCCCCTCACATCCGGGCGGTATTTGGCCAGCTCGATCGCGGCGAAACCCGCTACATCCCGTTCACCCTCACCGACCAGGGCCAACGCGGTCGCGACCCGTTGCTGATCGCCCTGGAACACCTGCTCAAACTACCCGACAGCCGCTTCCCGGTCAGCGAAATCCTCGATCTGCTCGACGTGCCGGCCTTGCGCGCCCGCTTCGCCATCAAGGAAAGCGACCTGCCGACCCTGCATCGCTGGATCGAAGGCGCCGGCGTACGTTGGGGCCTGAATGCCGAGCAGCGTGCCGGCCTCGGTTTACCGGATGACCTGGAACAGAACAGTTGGCGTTTCGGCCTGCGTCGGATGTTGCTGGGCTATGCGGTGGGAGCGGGCGAGAGTTGCGACGGCATTGAGCCGTACGACGAAATCGGCGGCCTCGACGCCGCGTTGATTGGCCCGCTGGTTGCCTTGCTCGACGCTCTGGAAGTGGCCCACGCCGAACTGTCCCGTCCCGCCCCCGCAGCGCAATGGGGCGAGCGCCTCAACGCCCTGTTGCAGGTGTTTTTCCTGGCTGAAAGCGAGCATGACGACTACCTGCTGGTCCAGTTGCAGACCCTTTGCGATACCTGGCTGGGGACTTGTGAATCGGTCGGTCTGCAAGACCTGCTGCCGCTCACAGTGGTCCGCGAAGCCTGGTTGGCCGGTCTGGATCAAGGCCGCCTTTCGCAGCGTTTCCTCGCAGGTTCAGTGAACTTCTGCACCCTGATGCCGATGCGCGCGATTCCATTCAAGGTGGTGTGCCTGCTGGGCATGAACGACGGTGACTACCCCCGTGCCCAGCCTCCACTGGATTTCGACCTGATGGGCAGCGACTACCGCCCTGGCGACCGTTCCCGTCGCGAGGACGATCGCTACCTGCTGCTCGAAGCGCTGCTGTCGGCCCGGGCGCAGCTTTACGTCAGTTGGGTCGGTCGCAGCATTCGTGACAACAGCGATCGCCCGGCGTCGGTGTTGATTGGCCAACTGCGCGACCACATTGCCGCGGGTTGGCGACTCAAAGGCGCCGCCAGCGACAGCAAGCACAACGCCGGCGAACAACTCCTGCACAAGCTCACCACCGAACATCCGTTGCAGCCTTTCAGTGCCCGTTACTACCACCGCGGCAGCGACCTGTTCAGCTACGCCCGCGAGTGGCGCAGCCTGCACCTGCCGGCTGATGCCGCAGCGCCGGAGCACGATCAACTTGAGCGCTATGAACCCGACGAACCGCTGACCCTGTCGCTGCTTCAGGACTTTGTTCGGCACCCGGTCCGGCACTTTTTCAGACATCGGCTGAAGGTGTTCTTCGAGGCGGTCGAAGCGCCACTGGCCGATGATGAACCCTTCGTGCTCGATGCCCTGCAACGCTACAGCCTGAGCGAAAGCCTGCTCAACGCTGCGTTGGTCGATCCCGCGCAAAGCGATGCGGCGTTGCTCGGTCAGGCGCATCGCTTGCAAGGCAGCGGCCTGTTGCCGCTGGCCGGTTTTGGCGAGTGCCTGCGCGAAGAACTGATTGAACCGCTACCGGACCTGCTGCAGCGCCACCGCCAGTTGTTGCAACAGTGGCCGACCCGCATCGACAGCGCCTTGCCGATTCGTTTCGAGGCCGGCGCGCTCAAGCTCGAAGGCTGGCTTGGTCGTGTCCAGCAACGTGCCGACCAGGCGCTGCTGAGCATCACCACCTTGCCCAACGGCATCAGCAGTGGTCGCTCGCTGAAGTGGCATCGCTTGACGGCCACCTGGGTCATGCACCTTGCCGCCTGCGCGGTAGGCCATTCGCTGCACAGCGCCGTGGTCGCCACCGACATCACGCTGATGCTGGAGCCTCTGCCGCAAGAGGAGGCAGCCGAGCTGCTGACCCACCTGCTGCTGTCGCGTCAGACCGGCATGAATGCGCCGCTGCCAGTAGCGATCAAGACCGCCTTTGCCTGGCTCGCCCAACACGAGAAAGACCCGGAACGGGCCTTGGCCGACGCCGCCAAAACCTACGATGGCGACGGCCAGCGAGACGGCGAACGCAGCGAGAGCGCGGCGCTGCTGCGTCAGTTCAGTGATTTCGCGGCGATGACTGCGAGCGAAGAATTCGAGGGCTGGTGCGAAGCCCTGTACAAGCCGATGTTCGAAGCTAAATGGCAGACACTGGCCAGTGAAGAGGTGCGTCCATGAGCGTTGCAGTAACCCAGGCGCCACTGGCGTTGACCTTTCCCCTGCATGGCAGCCAGTTGATCGAAGCCAGTGCTGGCACCGGCAAGACATTCACCATTTCCGCCCTGTACCTGCGCCTGGTGCTCGGCCACGGTGGTGAGCAGGGCTTTGGTCGCGAACTGTTGCCGCCGCAGATTCTGGTGGTGACCTTCACCGATGCCGCGACCAAGGAGCTGCGTGAGCGAATCCGCATCCGTCTGGCCGAGGCGGCGCGGTTCTTCCGCGGTGACCTGGCCGAAGCGGACCCGCTGCTCGCCCAACTGCGCGAGCAATACGATCCTGCCCATTGGCCTACCTGCGCCAATCGCCTGGAAGTCGCTGCGCAGTGGATGGACGAGGCGGCCGTCTCGACCATCCACAGTTGGTGCCAGCGGATGCTGCGCGAGCACGCCTTCGACAGCGGCAGCCTGTTCACCCAGACACTGGAAACCGACCACAGCGAATTGCTCGGCCAGGTCATGCGCGATTACTGGCGGCGTTTCTGCTACGGCATGGAAGGCGAGGCGCTGGCTTGGGTGCGTAACAACTGGGGCAACCCGGACGACCTGCTGCCGCGGGTACGCGCACTGTTTGGCCGGCATGCCGGAGAGGTGCGCACGCAAGAGCCGCAAGAGGTCATCGCCGACGTGCTGCGCCAACGTGCCGAGCAGTTGCGCGAACTGAAAGCGCCTTGGGCGCAATGGTCGGATGAACTGCTGCAACTCTGCCGCGAGGGCGTGAAGGCCAAGCAGGTCAACGGCAGCATGATCCAGGAACGCTACTTCAAACCCTGGTGCGAGAAGCTGCGCAACTGGGCCGAGGACGAGCAGGCGCAAGAGCTGGATATCGGCACCGGTTTCACCCGCCTGACCCCGGAAGGCGTGGCGGTCGCCTGGAAAGTCGACCCGCCGAGTCACCCGGCACTGGAGGCCATGGTCGCTTTGCGCGAGCAACTGCAAAGCCTGCCGACGCCGGACGCGCAACTGCTCGAACACGCTGCCGCCTGGGTCTCTCAGCGCTTTGAACAAGAGAAGCGCCGCCGCGCGGAAATGGGCTTCGACGACATGTTGCAACGCCTCGACAGCGCCCTGAGCGGGCCTGCCGGCGAGCGACTGGCCGGGTTGATCCGCGAGCAGTTTCCGGTCGCGCTGATCGATGAATTCCAGGACACCGATCCGGTGCAGTACCGCATCTTCGAGTGCATCTACCGCATCGAAGAAAACGTGCGGGATACCGGCCTGTTCTTGATCGGCGACCCGAAGCAGGCGATCTACGCCTTCCGCGGCGCCGACATTTTCACCTACCTCGGCGCCCGCCGCGCCACCACCGGGCGCCTGCACAGCCTCGACACCAACTTCCGCTCCACCCAGTCGATGGTCACCGCGGTCAATCATGTGTTCGAGCAGGCCGAGCAGCGTTCTGTCGGCCGTGGTGCCTTCCTGTTTCGCGACAAGGATGGCGACAACCCGGTGCCCTTCGTTTCGGTGCATGCGCGTGGGCACAAAGAGCAGTTGCAGGTCGATGGCGAGGCGGTGCCGGCGCTGAACCTGTGGCACCTGGCGAGCGATGAGCCGGTGTCGAACACCCTCTACCGGCAGAAGATGGCCGCGAGTTGCGCGAGCCTTATCGTCAGCTTGCTCAACGGCGGGCAGCAGGGCCGCAGCGGCTTCGCCCAGGGCGAGCAATTGCGTGGCTGCCAGCCATCGGATATCGCCATCCTTGTGCGCGATGGCCGTGAGGCGCAGCTTGTTCGCGCTGAACTGGCGGCGCGCGGCGTGCGCAGCGTGTACCTCTCGGACAAGGATTCGGTCTTCGCCGCCCAGGAAGCCCGCGACCTGCTGGCCTGGCTCAAGGCCTGCGCCGAGCCGGACAACGAGCGCCTGCTCAAGGCGGCGCTGGCCAGCGGCACCCTCGCTCAGCCACTGCGCGAACTGGCGCGACTGAACGAAGACGAAATGCGTTGGGAAGGCCGGGTCATGCAGTTCCGTCAGTACCGGCTGATCTGGCGAGTCCAGGGCGTGCTGCCAATGCTGCGACGCCTGCTGCACGACTTCGAGCTACCCCAGGTGCTGATCGGCCGCACCGATGGCGAACGGGTGCTGACCAACCTGCTGCACCTCGCCGAGCTACTGCAGCAGGCCGCCACTGAACTGGATGGCGAGCAGGCGCTGATCCGTCATCTGGGCGAGCATCTCGCTGCGTCCGGGCAAGCGGGCGAGGAACAGATCCTGCGCCTGGAAAGCGACGAGCAACTGGTCAAGGTGGTGACCATCCACAAATCCAAGGGTCTGGAGTACGAACTGGTGTTCCTGCCGTTCATCTGCACCGCCAAGCCGGTGGATGGCAAGCGCCTGCCGCTGGGTTGGCACGACGAAAACGGCGCTGCGCACGTGACCCTGAGCCCTACCGATGAGCAGATTGCCAAGGCCGATGACGAGCGACTCGCCGAAGACCTTCGCCTGTTCTATGTCGCCCTGACCCGAGCACGGCACGCCTGCTGGCTGGGTGTGGCCGACCTCAAGCGCGGCACCGGCAAAGACTCGCTGCTGCACCGCAGCGCCCTCGGTTATCTGTTGGGCGGCGGCCAGCGGCTGGCGGAGTCCGCGGCGCTGACGAGCTGGCTCGGTGCCCTGCAAAAGGACTGCGACGCCATCCACAGCCAGGCGCTGCCGGAGGCCAACGAACAGCTCTACGTCGCCCCCCGGCAGACCGCCGAATTGCTTGCCGCGCGCGAGCCCAAGCGCCGCGCTGCCGAGAACTGGTGGATCGCCTCCTACAGTGCCCTGCGCATCGGCGAGGATGCTTTGGAGCTGGACGCCGATGTGCCCCAGGCCCAGCAATTGCTCGATGACGAACGTCCTGATCCGAATGCCCTGCGCGAAGTCGCGGCGATCGCCGGGGACATCCACCGCTTCCCGCGCGGCCCCAATCCCGGCACCTTCCTCCACGGACTGCTGGAGTGGGCTGGGCAGCAAGGTTTCGCACGGGTGGCCGCCGCGCCGCAAGAACTGCGCGAGATGGTTGGCCAGCGCTGCAACCGCCGCGACTGGAAAGGCTGGATCAACACCCTGAGTGACTGGTTGCAGCACCTGTTGCAGTCGCCGCTGCGGCTGGGTGACGACAGCGCGCCGGTGGCCCTTGGTGGGCTGAGCCAGTACCAGATCGAGATGGAATTCTGGTTCGCCAGTCATCGCGTCGATGTGCTGCGTCTGGACCGGCTGGTGGCCCAGCATACCCACCAGGGCACCTCGCGCCCGGCCGCGCAGGCGGCGTTGCTCAACGGCATGTTCAAGGGCTTCATCGACCTGGTGTTCGAGCACGAGGGCCGCTATTACGTGGCCGACTACAAGTCCAACTGGCTTGGCCCTGATGACCTGGCCTACAGCGAAGCGGCCATGGAGTCGGCGATTCTCGAACACCGCTACGACCTGCAATACGTGCTCTACCTGCTGGCCCTGCACCGGCAATTGCGCGCGCGCCTGCCCGACTACGACTACGACCAGCACGTTGGCGGCGCTGTGTATATCTTCCTGCGCGGTGCGCACTCATCGACTCAGGGCGTGTATTTCGCCAAGCCGCCGCGGGCGCTGATCGAGCAACTCGACGCGCTGTTCCGCGGTGTTCCGCAGGTGACGCAGCAGGACCTGTTCTCGGGAGAAGTCCAATGATCCGCACGTTCAACGATTTGCTGCCGACACCGCTGGACGCCGAGCACCTGGCATCCCTCGCGCCCTTGAGCGATAGCGCCGACCTGCTGGCGTTGCTCGATCGCTGGGTTGAGCGAGGCTGGCTGCGGGCGCTGGACCGCGCCTTCGTCGGTTTCCTGCGTGAGCGGGAGCCGGGCGGCGATCCGCTGGTGCTGTTGGCCGCGGCCTTGGCCAGCCATCAATTGGGGCACGGCCATGTATGCCTGGACCTGGAAAAGACCCTCGCCGAACCGGACTTCGCCCTGTCGCTGCCGCCGGAAGGCGATGCCTTGGCCGGGCCGCTGTTGCTGCCTTCGCAACTGCTCGAACGACTCACCGGCGACACCTGGCTGGAGCGCCTGGAACGCAGCACGCTGGTGGCGGCGGGCGACCAGCCGCAGCACACGTCGAGACCGCTGGTATTGAGCGGCGGGCGACTCTACCTGCGCCGTTACTGGACCTACGAACGGCAGATCGACGACGCCCTGCGCCAGCGGCTACAGCAGACCGAAGCGACGCCCACGGACCTGCGTGCGCGCCTCGACAACCTGTTCAAGGACGGCGCAGAAGCCGGGCAGATCGACTGGCAGAAACTCGCCTGCGCCCTGGCCACCCGTGCGGCGTTCAGCATCATCACTGGCGGCCCCGGCACTGGCAAAACCACCACCGTGGTGCGTTTGCTGGCGTTGTTGCAGGCGCCGGCGGTGGAGGCCGGGCGTCCGCTGCGGATTCGTCTCGCAGCGCCCACCGGCAAGGCCGCGGCGCGCCTGACGGAGTCCATCGGTCAGCAGGTCGAGCGGTTGTCGGTGAGCGCAGACGTGCGGGCGCAGATTCCCTGCGACGTCTCCACCGTGCACCGTCTGCTGGGCAGTCGGCCCAACTCGCGGCACTTCCGTCATCATGCCGGCAACCCGCTGCCGCTGGATGTGCTGGTGGTGGACGAAGCGTCGATGATCGACCTGGAAATGATGGCCAACCTGCTGGCGGCAATGCCGGAAAATGCCCGGCTGATCCTGCTGGGCGACAAGGACCAGCTGGCCTCCGTGGAGGCCGGCGCGGTGCTCGGCGACCTGTGCCGCGACGCCGAGGAGGGCCGTTACAGTGACGAGACTCAAGCCTGGCTGGAGCAGGTCAGCGGCGAGTCGCTGAGCGCCAGCGGCCTGCAGGCAGGAGATGCCGGGCGTTATCCGCTGGCGCAACAAGTGGTGATGTTGCGGCGCTCGCGGCGCTTTGGCGAAGGCAGCGGTATTGGCCAGTTGGCGCGTTTGGTCAATCGCCAGTTGGCGAGCGATGCGCGCGCCCTGCTGCGCGAAGGGCAATACGCCGACGTGTTCGGCCTGACCCTGCGCGGCGAACAGGATCGTGCCCTCGACAAGCTGGTACTCGACGGCCTGGAGCGCGGGCCGAAAGGGCCGCTGGGCTACCGCGATTATTTGCACGCCATCCGCCAGGGCCGTCCGGCGGCGGACCTGCCGGCTGATGATCCGCGCTGGAGCGAGTGGGCGCTTGAGGTATTGAAAGCCTTCGAACGCTTCCAGTTGCTCTGCGCTGTGCGCAAAGGGCCTTGGGGTGTGGAAGGGCTCAATCAGCGCGTCAGCCGGGTGCTGACCGCTGCCGGCCTGATCGACGGCGACCAGCCCTGGTACGAAGGCCGTCCTGTGCTGGTGACCCGCAATGACTACGGCCTGAACCTGATGAACGGCGATATCGGTATCGCCCTGCGGGTGCCGGACGGCCAATCCGAGATCGCGCCGCTGCGGGTGGCTTTCCCGCGCAACGATGGCCGCGGCGGTGTGCGCTTCGTGTTGCCGAGTCGCCTCAGCGAGGTGGAAACCGTCTACGCGATGACCGTGCACAAATCCCAGGGCTCGGAGTTCGCCCACACCGCGCTGGTGCTGCCGGATGCGCTGAACCCGGTGCTGACCAAGGAACTGATCTACACCGGGATCACCCGGGCCCGGGACTGGTTCAGCCTGATCGAACCGCGCCAGGGTGTGCTGGAAGAGGCGGTGGGCAGAAAGGTGAAGCGGATTTCGGGGTTGATGCTGGAAACGGTGTAGGCCGCCTCGTGACGGTTCGGTGCCTCTTTCATCAGCGATGAGGCACGGCCGTCACTCCGGAAACACCATCTCCCGCGATTCCCCCATCAACAGCGGCCTGTTCTTCTCCGTCACATCCCTGATGTAATCCCACAACAACGTAATCCGCTTCAACTTGCGCAAATCCTCCCGGCAGTACATCCAGAACTGCCGGGTAACGCTCACTTCGTCCGGCAGCACCGGCACCAGTCGCGGGTCCTGGGCGGCGAGGAAGCAGGGCAGGATGGCCAGGCCGCGGCCCTGCTGGGCGGCGACGTACTGGGCGATGACGCTGGTGCTGCGCAGGTGCGCGGTGGCGTTGGGCAGCAGGTTGTTGAGGTAAAGCAACTCGGAACTGAACGCCAGGTCGTCGACATAGCTGATGAACGGGTGCTCGCCCAGGTCGCTGCTGCGCCGGATTGGCGGGTGGCGGTCGAGGTAGTCCTGGGTCGCGTACAGGCGCAGGCGGTAGTCGCACAGTTTGCAGCACACGTACGGGCCATGTTCCGGGCGCTCCAGGGCGATGACGATATCGGCCTCGCGCTTGGACAGGCTGATGAAGTGCGGCAGCGGCAGGATGTCCACCGAGATGGCCGGCCAGGTGTCGACGAAGTGGCTCAGTTGCGGGGTGATGAAGAAGCTGCCGAAGCCTTCGGTACAACCCATGCGCACATGCCCGGAAAGGGCCACGCCGGAGCCGGAGACCTGTTCGCAGGCCATGTGCAGCGTGCTTTCGATCGACTCGGCGTAGCTCAGCAGGCGTTGTCCTTCGGTGGTGAGGACGAAGCCGTTGGTCCGGGATTTTTCGAACAGCAAGGTGCCCAGCGCCTGCTCCAGCGAACTGATGCGCCGCGACACGGTGGTGTAATCCACATTCAGGCGCTTGGCCGCGCTGCTGGCCTTGCGGGTCCGCGCCACTTCAAGAAAGAACTTCAGGTCATCCCAGTTCAGTGAACCCAGGGAGGTGATGTTTTTTTGCATGTTGGACCGGCTTTTATGTGCGTTTTTGTTGGAAGTTTGCACATCTATACTCGAAAACAGCCCAGGCCCCAAGCCCCGTCGCGGCTGCCGCGCCGGCAATTCTCTCGCTAAAAACAATTTCCAGGAGAAGCCTCATGAACGCATCCCTCACCCCCGGCCAGACCAAGGTCGACCAGGTCCGCCTGCTGATCGACGGCCAATGGGTCGAATCGAAAACCAGCGAGTGGCGTGACGTGGTCAACCCGGCCACCCAGGAAGTCCTGGCCCGCGTCCCCTTCGCCACCGCCGAAGAGCTGGATGCTGCCGTGGCCGCCGCGCAACGCGCCTTCAAGACCTGGAAAGACACGCCGATCGGCGCGCGGATGCGCATCATGCTGCGTCTGCAGGCGCTGATCCGCGAACACTCCAAGCGCATCGCCGTGACCCTCAGCGCCGAGCAGGGCAAGACCATCGCCGATGCCGAGGGCGACATCTTCCGCGGCCTGGAAGTGGTGGAGCATGCGTGCAGCATTGGCACCCTGCAAATGGGCGAGTTCGCCGAGAACGTCGCCGGTGGCGTCGACACCTACACCCTGCGCCAGCCGATCGGCGTCTGCGCCGGCATCACCCCGTTCAACTTCCCGGCGATGATCCCGCTGTGGATGTTCCCGATGGCCATCGTCTGCGGCAACACCTTCGTCCTCAAACCGTCCGAGCAGGATCCGCTGTCGACCATGCTGCTGGTGGAACTGGCAATCGAGGCCGGTGTGCCGGCCGGCGTGCTCAACGTCGTGCACGGCGGCAAGCAGGTGGTGGATGGCCTGTGCACTCACAGCGATATCAAGGCGGTGTCTTTCGTGGGTTCCACCGAAGTCGGCACTCACGTGTACGACCTGGCCGGCAAGCACGGCAAGCGCGTGCAATCGATGATGGGCGCGAAAAACCATGCGGTGATCCTGCCCGACGCCAACCGTACCCAGACCCTCAACGCCCTGGCGGGTGCCGCGTTCGGTGCGGCCGGCCAGCGTTGCATGGCGACCTCGGTGGCGGTGTTCGTCGGCAAGTCCCGCGAGTGGCTGCCGGAGCTGAAAGCGCTGGCATCGAAACTCAAGGTCAATGCCGGCAGCGAGCCGGGCACCGATGTCGGTCCGGTGATTTCCAAGCGTGCCAAGGAGCGTGTGCTGGGCCTGATCGAGAGCGGTATTCGCGAAGGCGCCACCCTGGAGCTGGACGGTCGTGACGTGAAGGTGCCGGGCTACGAGAACGGCAACTTCGTCGGCCCGACCCTGTTCTCCGGGGTGACCACCGACATGCAGATCTACACCCAGGAAATCTTCGGCCCGGTGCTGGTGACGCTGGAAGTCGACACCCTCGACGAAGCCATCGCCCTGGTCAACCGCAACCCCTTCGGCAACGGCACTGGCCTGTTTACCCAGAGCGGTGCGGCGGCGCGCAAGTTCCAGTCTGAAATCGATGTCGGCCAGGTCGGTATCAACATCCCGATTCCAGTGCCGGTTCCGTACTTCAGCTTCACCGGTTCGCGCGGCTCCAAGCTGGGCGACCTCGGTCCTTACGGCAAGCAAGTGGTGCAGTTCTACACTCAGACCAAGACCGTCACCGCCCGCTGGTTCGATGACGACAGCGTCAACGATGGCGTGAACACCACCATCAGCCTGCGCTAAGGAGTTGATCATGCGTATTGCATTCATTGGTCTGGGCAACATGGGCGCGCCGATGGCGCGCAACCTGATCAAGGCCGGCCACAGCCTCAACCTGTTCGACCTCAACACCACCGTCCTGGCCGAGCTTGCCGAACTGGGCGGGCATATCAGCGACTCGCCGCGTGATGCGGCGAGCAACGCCGAACTGGTGATCACCATGCTCCCGGCCGCGGCCCATGTGCGCGGCGTGTACCTCGGTGAAAACGGCGTGCTGGCCGGTGTGCGCGCCGGCACGCCGGTGGTGGATTGCAGCACCATCGACCCGCAGACCATCCGCGACGTTTCCGCTGCGGCGGCGAAGCAGGGCGTGGACATGGGCGATGCGCCGGTGTCTGGCGGTACCGGCGGGGCGGCGGCGGGCACCTTGACCTTCATGGTCGGCGGCAGTGACGAACTGTTCGCCACCTTGCAGCCGGTGCTGGCGCAGATGGGCCGTAACATCGTGCATTGCGGTGGCGTGGGCACCGGGCAGATCGCCAAGATCTGCAACAACCTGCTGCTGGGGATTTCCATGGTCGGCGTGTCCGAGGCCATGGCCCTGGGTAACGCGCTGGGCATCGACACCAAGGTGCTGGCGGGGATCATCAACAGTTCCACCGGGCGCTGCTGGAGTTCTGATACCTACAACCCATGGCCGGGCATCATCGAAACGGCGCCGGCGGCGCGTGGGTATACCGGTGGCTTTGGTGCTGATCTGATGCTGAAGGACTTGGGCCTGGCGACCGAAGCGGCGAAGCAGGCGCACCAGCCGGTGATCCTCGGCGCGGTGGCGCAGCAGTTGTATCAGGCGATGAGCCTGCGCGGGGATGGCGGGAAAGACTTTTCAGCGATCGTGGAGAGTTATCGCAAGCCGGAGTGATGCTGAAACAATCGCTGCGGTTCGGGGCGCCGAACCGCAGCGATTGGGTTTTGAATATCAGGCAAACACGAAATACTTGCGCACCGTCTCAACCACTTCCCAGGTCCCCTTCATCCCCGGCTCGACGATGAAGATGTCCCCCGCCCGCAGATGAATCGGCTCCTGACCATCCGGCGTGATCACGCAGTAGCCTTCCTGGAAATGGCAGTACTCCCACTTCTCGTAGTTCACCCGCCATTTGCCCGGGGTGCAGATCCAGGTGCCCATGATCTTGCTGCCGTCTTCGCTGGTGTAGGCGTTGAGGTTGACGGTGTGCGGGTCGCCCGCCAGTTTTTCCCATTTGCAGGCGTCGAGGACCGGCAGCGGATGGGTATCGCGAAGGACGACGATTGGCTTGGACATACAGGCTCCGGCAGACAGAAGAAAGAGCCCGCAGCCTAGCGAGCCCGTCCATCCGGCAATTGCCTGTACTCGACGTCGAGTTGTCTAAACGCGCGGCGCCAGTGCATCGAGCAATGCCGTGGCCTGACCCGGCAACGCGGCGAAATCCCGCGCGCAGAGCAGCAGCCGACGCTCGGCCCAGCCTTCGCGCAACGCCACGCTGCGCAGCGGCAACACGCCTTGCCAGCGCTGCACCGCAGCGAGCGGCACGATGCCCAGCCCGGCACCATGGGCGACCATGCGAATCACCCCATCGAAACCCTCCGCCCGCACCCGCACCTGCATCCGCCGGCCCAGGTGCAGCGCCTGTTCTTCCAGGTGCAACGCCAGTGCACTGGCGGCGCCGAGGCCGACGTAACCGTGCTCCAGCGAGCGGGCGAAGTCGAGGTTATCCACAGCCGCGAGCGGGTGGTTCGGGGCCATGATCAGCACCAGTGGATCGTCGCGGAAGGGGCGGGTCTGCAGGTCTGCGGTAACCACCGCGTCGGAGACGATGCCGAGGTCGGCGACGCCCTGGCCGAGGGCCTGGACGATGCGCAGGCTCGGCAGTTCCTGGATATCCACATCGATGTGCGGGCGCTGGCGCAGAAAACCGGCGAGCAGTTCCGGCAGGTACTCGGTCAGCGCCGCCGTGTTGCACAGCAGGCGCACCTGGCCCTGCAGGCCACTGGCGTATTGCGCCAAGTCGAACTGCAGGCGCTCCACCTGCTGGCCAATCTGCCGCGCATGATTGACCAGCGCCTGACCGGCCGGGGTCGGCTGTACACCACGGCGATTGCGTTCCAGCAGGGCGATGCCGAGCGAGCTTTCCATGGCCCGGATCCGCGCACTGGCCGCCGGCAGCGACAGGTGACTGCGCTGAGCCCCGGCGGTGATGTTGCCGCACTCGACGGTGTGGAGGAAAAGGCGGAGGTCGATGAGGTCGAAATGCATGGCGGGGCCTGTGCTAAAAGTCGCGGAGTTTTCAGCGCAACGACATTTACTCAAACAGGGCCTGGATACGGGCCAGAACCTCTTCGATGATTTCGTCAGGCACGGTTTCGATGCGTTTGGCGCCACGCGCTTCCAGGTCAACCGAGCGAATCTGATTGCACAGAATCACTCCTTGAGTCTCGGTGCCCGTGCCGCTGAGTGTGACGGCGAAGCCGGCATACCGGGCGAAGTCACCGCCTTGGGTAATCGGGGCGATCACTGCGAGTCCGGTTGCGTTATAGGCTGCTGGAGTAATCACCAAGGCCGGCCGGAAATCACCCTGTTGCTCACGGCCGGCAGTAGGGTTCAGATTAAGGCGCACGATATCGGCCCTGCTGAATCTGGCCCGCCTCAAGCTTCACGCCCTACGGGGGCCATTGCGTTCCATGCGGCCAGTTCTGCGGGTTCCGGCGCGGCCAGGTCACATTGCGCCATCAGATCGGCCAGTCGATATTGCGGCTTTGCCCTGGCCGGTTTCAGCGTAATGGACTCTTCGGAGACATCGAGAATCAGCACGTCGCCGCTGACCAGGCTCATCTGCTTGAGTACTGTGGCTGGCAGGCGGATTGCGGCGCTGTTGCCCCATTGTTGAATCTTTATCTGCATATTCACCTCCGTGAAGTAGAGACATTGTAGATACATAGTGGTTTGGTACACAACGCAGTATGTATATACACCGTATCTACATTTGCTGTCGCAGTGATTGCCAGTGCGTGGATTCATTCAAGCAGGAGATTTCTCTGGCTGCGTGCCGAAAACCTCGCTCATTGGTAACGGGATGATTACGCACCTGCCGCCTGAGCTGTGTATCAGCCTATTTGCAGGCAATAGGCACGCTTCACTATTCGCGCATTGGCGAGTTATTGGCGTGCAGGCAGCATGTCCACCATGAACACACTTCTCGGCTTCTACCAAGACATCGGCCCAGCCCTATCACTGCTGGTGATAGCAACCTTCCTCCTGGCCGGCGCGGTCAAGGGCGTGATCGGCCTCGGCTTGCCGACCATCGCCATGGGCCTGCTCGGCCTGGCTATGGCGCCGGCGCAGGCTGCGGCGTTGCTGATCGTGCCATCGACCGTGACCAACGTCTGGCAACTGGCGAGCGGCGGGCATTTGCGTGCGTTGCTGCGGCGGCTGTGGCCGATGCTGCTGATGGTGTTTTTCGGCACGCTGCTGGGCAGCGCCTGGCTGGGTATCAGCAGCGGGGCGTGGGCGGTGCATGCGTTGGGCGGGGCGTTGTTGCTCTATGCGCTGGTCGGGTTGTGGTTGCAGCCGTTCAGTCTGAAGCCGGAGCAAGAGCGCTGGCTGGGGCCGCTGTGTGGCGCAGTGACCGGGCTGATCACCGCCGCGACCGGGGTGTTCGTGATTCCGGCGGTGCCTTATCTGCAAGCGCTGGACCTGGACCGCGATGAGCGGGTTCAGGCCCTCGGCCTGTCGTTCACGGTGTCCACCGTGGCGCTCGCCATCGGTCTGGCCGGGCAGGACGCGCTGGGCGGCGAGGCGTTGGGGGCCTCGCTGCTGGTGCTGGCGCCGGCGCTGCTGGGCATGCTGTCTGGCCAATGGTTGCGCCAACGCATCAGCGCGGCGCTGTTCAAGCGCTGCTTCTTCATCGGCCTGGGCCTGCTCGGCGCGCACCTGATGGTCAACGGTTAGCCGAGGACTCGCTGAGCATCTCGATCAACTGGATATCGAAATCCCGTTCCAGGTAATCCATGCGCTGCTCGGAGAACTGCTGCATGTGCGGCAGGGCCGAGTGCACGTCCAGCGCCGCCTTGCTGGCCCAGATTTCGTAGAACACGAACAGGCTCGGGTCTTCCTTGTCGCGCAGCATGTGGTACTCGATGCAGCCGGGTTCGGCGCGGCTTGGCTCGACGTAGCCACGGAACAACGCCTCGAAAGCCTCGGCCTTTTCCGGACGGGTCTTGGCTTTGAGGATAAAGCCATAGGGTTCGCTCATGGGATGACCTCCGTTGTATGGGATGCTGATTTTATTTCATTAATAAGCGGTAAATTCGTGCTTTTAAGGCAAAAGTATTTTGCCCGCGCGTGGGTTTTTCCGTCGCCTCGGCATCACTAATCTGCCGCCATCCAGTTATCCCGGTCCCCAGGCCAGACGCCCGGCAGGACCCCGACAGATGAGGCAAATGATGAAAAAGGTCCTGTTGCTCAACGGTGGCAAGAAATTCGCCCACTCCGATGGCCGCCTGAACGAAACCCTGCATGAGACCGCCGTGGCCTTCCTCGACCGCGCCGGCTTCGACGTGAAGACCACCTACATCGACGGCGGCTACGACAATCAGGAAGAGGTCGAGAAATTCCTCTGGGCGGACGTCATCGTCTACCAGATGCCTGGTTGGTGGATGGGTGCGCCGTGGACCGTCAAGCAGTACCTCGACGAAGTCTTCACCGCCGGCCACGGCAGCCTTTACGCCAGCGATGGTCGGACCCGCTCCGATGCCTCGCAGAAGTACGGCAGCGGCGGCTTGATCCACGGCAAGCAGTACATGCTCTCGCTGACCTGGAACGCGCCGCAGCAGGCGTTCGACGACCCGACCGACTTCTTCGAAGGCAAGGGCGTGGACGCGGTGTACTTCCCGTTCCACAAGGCCAACCAGTTCCTCGGCATGAGCGGCCTGCCGACCTACCTGGCGGTGGACGTGATGAAACGCCCGAACGTGCCGGCCGCGGTCGCTGCGTATGAAGCCCACCTGGCGAAGGTGTTCGGCGTCGAGGCGTGATGCGACTTGCGTCGCTGGCTGCGACGGGCTATCACTCTGCGCGTCGTGTGTCGTGAGGTAGCCCCGTGAAAGCCAGGTCCGATGAGTTGCAGGTGTTCGTCTCGGTGATCGAGTGCGGCTCGATTTCCGCCGCCGCCGAGCAGGGCGGGCAGACGCCCTCGGTGATCAGCCGCACCCTGTCGCGGCTGGAAGCCAAGCTCGGCACCACGCTGATCAACCGCACCACGCGGCGCATGGACCTGACCGAAGAGGGGCGGTATTTCTTCGAGCGGGCCAAGTCCATTCTCGAACAGATGGATGATCTGGAGGACCACCTTTCCCGGCATCAGCAAACGCCGTCCGGGCGCCTGCGCATCAATGCGGCGCTGCCGTTCATGCTGCATGCCATCGTGCCGTGGGTAGCGGAGTTTCGCGCGCTCTACCCGCAGATCCAGTTGGAGCTGAACACCAGCGACCTGATCATCGATTTGCTGGAGCAAAGCACCGACGTGGCGATTCGCATCGGTGATCTCGCCGACTCCAGCCTGCATGCCCGCTCGCTCGGCTGCAGCCCGCTGAACCTGCTGGCCAGTCCCGCCTACCTCGAACGCCACGGCACGCCGCAGCGGGTCGAAGACCTCACCGGGCATACCTTGCTCGGTTTCACCCAGACCGAAAGCCTCAACCACTGGCCGCTGCGTCATGTCGAGGGCGACCGCTTGCTGATCCGCCCGGACCTGTCCGCCTCCAGCGGCGAAACCCTGCGCGCACTGGCGCTGGCCGGCGATGGCATTGCCTGCCTGTCGCATTTCATGACCCACGAGGACATCCGCAATGGTCGCCTGCAGGTGCTGCTGGGCGATTTCAACAGCGGTTATCGCCAACCGATCAACGCGGTGTATTACCGCAACTCGCAACTGGCGCTGCGCATCCAGTGCTTCCTCGATTTTATCCAGCGCAAGCTGGCGGCCTACGCCTGCTGAAGAAACGTCCTTCAGCGTTTGAAAACTCGTCCTTCATAGTCCTTACTGGTTGTTCAACGAAAACAACACCAAGGACGTTTTATGCGCGTTGTGATCTTTCGAACCTTGGGCCTCGGTGCGGCGATTCTCGCCAGCGCATCGGCTTATGCAGTCACCCTGGACGGCGGCGCCGTTGCCGCTCCCGATCAATATGGCGCACAGGTTGCCGCCGACATCCTCAAGAAGGGCGGCAACGCGGTGGACGCCGCAGTCGCCACGGCCTTCACCCTCGCGGTCACCTACCCCGAAGCCGGCAATATCGGTGGCGGCGGGTTCATGACCCTGTACGTGGACGGCAAAGCGTATTTCCTCGACTACCGCGAAGTGGCGCCCAAGGCCGCCACGCGCAACATGTACCTGGACGAGAAGGGCGAGATCATCGAGAACCTGAGCCTGGTCGGCGCCCGCGCCGCGGGTGTGCCGGGTACGGTGATGGGCTTGTGGGAGGCGCACCAGAAGTTCGGCAAGTTGCCTTGGTCCGAACTGCTGACCCCGGCGGTGGGCTACGCGAAGAACGGCTTCAAGGTCGCCGCCAAGCAATACCAGTACCGCGAAGATGCGTTGGGATTGTTCAAGGACAGCACCAACTTCAACGACTACTTCGGCCAGATGAAGGTCGGCGAAACCTTCAAGCAGCCGGAGCTGGCGCAGACCCTGGAACGCATCGCCGACAAGGGCGTCAGCGAGTTTTACCAGGGCAAGACCGCCGACCTGCTGGTGGCGCAGATGCAGGCCAGCAACGGCCTGATCAGCAAGGACGACCTCAAGGACTACAAGGCGGTGTGGCGCGAGCCGATGCGCATCGACTGGCGCGGCAACACGGTCTACACCGCGCCGCTGCCCAGCTCGGGCGGTATCGCCCTGGCCCAACTGCTGGGCATCAAGGAGCAGCGTGCGGCTGACTTCAAGGGCGTCGAACTGAACTCGGCGCGCTATATCCACCTGCTGGCCGAGATCGAAAAACGGGTGTTCGCCGACCGCGCCGATTACCTCGGCGACCCGGCCTTTGCCAAGGTGCCGGTGGCGGAACTGGTGGCGCCCGAGTACTTGGCGCGGCGGGCCAAGGAGGTCAACCCGAACGCGATTTCCGAGACCGAGAAAGTCCGTCCGGGGCTGGAGCCGCACCAGACCACCCACTTTTCCATCGTCGACAACCAGGGCAACGCGGTGAGCAACACCTACACCCTGAACTGGGACTACGGCAGCGGCATGGTGGTCAAGGGCGCGGGCTTCCTGCTCAACGATGAAATGGACGACTTCAGCTCCAAGCCGGGGGTGGCCAACGCCTTTGGCGTGGTGGGCGGCGATGCCAATGCCATCGAGCCGGGCAAGCGCATGCTGTCGTCCATGAGTCCGAGCCTGGTGACCCGCGATGGGCAGGTCACGCTGGTGCTGGGCACGCCGGGCGGTTCGCGGATCTTCACCTCGATCTTCCAGGTGCTGAACAACCTGTACGACTTCAACCTGCCGCTGGAAAAAGCCGTCGCGGCGCAGCGGGTGCATCACCAGTTGCTGCCGAAGGACACCATCTATTTCGACGCGTATGCACCGCTCACCGGTGAGGTGGCGCAGGAGTTGAAAAAGATGGGCTACACCCTTGAGGACCAGGGCTGGGAGATGGGCGATGTGCAGGCGATCCGGGTGATGGGGACCAAGCTGGAGACGGCTTCGGATCCGCGGGGGAGAGGGGTAGGGCAGGTGGTCAGGTAATGGCTAGAAGGCGCTTGTCAAAAGATCGAGTAATGGCCACTAGGCGCTAGCCCGAAGTTTTCCAGCGTTCTTGAGATCGAGCGCCGCCCGCGCGGCGCTCGGTCTTGAGAACGCTGAAAAACTGTCGACTAGCATCTGGTCGCCATTACCCGGTCTCCTGACTGAAGCCTCATGCTCACACCCGGAAGTGACTCACCATCAACTGCAACTGATTCCCCAGCCGCGCCAGCTCGACACTGGACGCCGCCGTCTCATCACTCGCCGCCGCTGTCTGTTCCGACACATCCCGCACGCTCAAGATACTGCGGCTGATTTCTTCGGCCACGGCGCTCTGCTGTTCGGCTGCTGCGGCGATCTGCTGGTTCATCGACTGGATGTCGGATACCACACGGGTGATGCTTTCCAGTGAGGTGCCGGCCTTGCGCGTCAGTTCGACGCCGCTGTCGGTCAGGCTGCGGCTGCCGAGCATGATGTTGGCCACCTGCTGGGTGCCGCTCTGCAGGCCGGCGACCAGTTCTTCGATTTCTTCGGTGGATTTCTGGGTGCGCTGGGCCAGCCCGCGGACTTCATCCGCGACCACCGCGAAACCACGTCCGGCCTCGCCGGCACGGGCCGCTTCGATGGCGGCGTTGAGGGCCAGCAGGTTGGTCTGTTCGGCCACCGACTTGATCACGTCCATGACGCTGCCGATCTTCTGGCTTTCTTGCTGCAACTGCGCCATGGCTTGAGTGGAGCGCTCCACTTCGCCCGCGAGTTTTTCGATCTGGGCGATGGCTTGCGACACCACCTGATCGCCGGCCCGGGCCTGCTTGTCTGCGTCGGTTGCGGCTTCGGAAGCGTGTTCGGCGTTACGCGCGACTTCCTGCACGGTGGTCGCCATTTCGTGCATGGCGGTGGCGACCTGATCGGTCTCGACTTTCTGGTTGTTGGCGCCGGCGCTGGTCTGCTCGGTCACTGCGGAGAGTTCTTCGGCGGCGCTGGCGATTTGTGTGACGCCATCACGGATGCCGCTGATCAACTCGCGCAGGGTCGTGCCCATGCGCTGGATGCCTTGTTGCAGCACGCCCATTTCGTCGCGGCGGGTGACGCGCAGTTCGTGGGTCAGGTCGCCGGCGGCGATGCGCTCGACCACGTCCAGGGTCTGGCGCAGCGGGCGGGTGATCTGGCGGGTGATCAGCACCGCAGCGACGATGCCGGTGAGCAGTGCCAGCAGGGTTGCGATCAGTTGCAGGGTACTGGCTTGGGCGCTTTCGGCGTCGCGGCGTTCGAGCTGGATCTTGTAGAGGGCTTCGCTGCGATTGACGATGTCGTAGCCCTGCGCGGTCATTTCCTGGCGCGCTACGCCGATCTCGGCGATAGCCGCCTTGTAGCGGTTGAGGGCATCTCGATAGCCGCTCAAGGCCGTTTCGAACTGCTGGATGCGCGCGGTCTCATTGGGCAGGGCGCGGCTCAGCTGGCGGGCCTGGTCCAGCGCGCTGTCCAGTTGGCGCAGGGCGGTCTGTTCGCTTTGCGCGGTGTTGTCGGCGATGTAGCCGCGGACTTCCAGGCGTACCAGCAGCAGTTGCTCCTTGGCGGCGCTGGCGGCGCGGTATTGCTCCAGGCGGGCGGAATCGCTGTCCGGCTGGGTGAGCACGTCGCGGTTGATGCCCTCGATCAGTTGCAGGGCGGTAGCGGCGGTGGTTTCCAGGTCGCTGCGGGCGGTCGCGCTGGCCTTGTAGGTGGCGCGCATCTTGTTCAGCGAGACCTGATAGGCGCTGATGATCTGCGCCTGCTCTTCCAGCAGCTTGACGTTTTCCGGGCTCTTGAAGGTCTTCAGCAAGCGTTGCTGTTGCTGGCTGAATTCATTGAGCTTGACCTGCACGTTGCCGGCGGCGTCGTCGTCGCCGTTGGCCAGCATGTATTGCAGGCGCGCGACCCGCAGGTTGGTCAGGTCGCTGTTGAGGCGGGTGATGTCGCTCATCCAGTTGCTGCGCTGGATCAGGCTGTCGAGGCTGTTCCAGCCGGTCAGTGCAAGCAAGGCAGTGAGTAGCAGGACCAGGCCGAAGCCCAGGCCGAGTTTCAGGTTGACGCTGATGTTGGCAAACCAACTATTCATGGGTTCCCTCCAGGAAAAGGTGTAATCGGGTCGCTGATGATTTGTTTTTCTTGGAGGCCAGCGGATGTTGAGGAGCTTTTATCGGCGATAAGACGGGGAGCTGAAACGCTTTTTCAGTAAAACCGACAAAAACACTCAACAAAATGTGACAAGCCCCGCAAGTGCGGGGCTGTGGATGGAAAAAGAAGGGGTATTTGCAGGGGGATTATCAGAGCGCCTTGGCGTTGAAGGTGTCGCACTGGTTGATATCACCCTTGCCGAAACCGGCCTTGAACCAGCGTACTCGCTGCGCCGAAGTGCCGTGGGTGAACGAGTCGGGAACCACGCGGCCCTGACCCTGTTGCTGCAGGCGGTCGTCGCCGATGGCGTTGGCGGCGTTGAGGGCTTCTTCGACGTCGCCCGGTTCCAGCCAGTTGTGCCGTTGCTGCGCCTGATAGGCCCAGACGCCGGCGAGGCAGTCGGCCTGCAATTCCTGACGCACCAGCAGGCCGTTGGCGCCCTCGACCCGCTGGCCGCTGCGCCGCGCCGCGTCGACCTTGGCCGAGACGCCCAGCAGCGTCTGCACATGGTGGCCGACCTCGTGGGCGATCACGTAGGCCTGGGCGAAGTCGCCGGCGGCGGCGAAGCGCTGTTCCATTTCGCGGAAGAAGCTCATGTCGAGGTATACCTGCTGGTCCGCCGGGCAGTAGAACGGGCCGGTGGCCGAGGTGGCGAAGCCGCAGGCGGATTTCACCTGGCCGCTGAACAGCACCAGTTTCGGGTCCTTGTATTGCTTGCCGGCCTGGGCGAAGAGCGCCCGCCAGGTGTCTTCGGTGTCGCCGAGGATGCTGGCGACGAACTGGCTGCCTTCGTCATTGGCCGCCGGCTTCTGGCCAGTCTGGGTTTGTGTCGGGGCGCCTTGTTCCATTTGTCCGGCGAGTTGGCCGAGGATCTGCATCGGGTCTTGCCCGGTGAGCAGGCCGATACCGACGATCAGCACCACCGCGCCGAGGGTGAGCCCCTTGCCGCCGCCGAAGCGCGGACCGCCCGGGCTGTCGCCCCGTGCATCGACCACGTTGTCGCTGCGTCTGCCTTTTCGCCATTGCATGGGTTGTCTCTCCCGGGTGGATTTATTGCCATGAAAGGTTAGCCCACGACCCTTGGTCAAGGAGGCTAAGTCGTTATTCATAACCAAATGGTTATGTCTGTCGGTGTTCTTTTCAGTATTCGCCGGGGCTGGTCCGCGAGACACTTTGTCACACCACCTCGCCCGTCCTGATCGGGCTCTCCATAAATCCAAGAACAGGAGAACGGCATGTCTGCTACAGACACCAGTCGCTTCGTTATCCGTGATCGAAACTGGCATCCAAAAGCCTTCACCCCGGACTACAAAACCTCCATCGCCCGCTCGCCGAGCCAGGCGCTGGTCAGCATTCCGCAGTCCATCAGCGAAAGCACCGGCCCGAACTTTTCCCACCTGGGTTTCGGTGAGCACGACAACGACCTGCTGCTGAACTTCAACAACGGTGGCCTGCCGGTCGGCGAGCGCATCATCGTTGCTGGTCGTGTTTTCGATCAATACGGTAAGCCGATTCCCAACACTTTGGTTGAAATGTGGCAGGCCAACGCCGGCGGCCGCTATCGCCACAAGAACGACCGCTACCTGGCGCCGCTGGACCCCAACTTCGGTGGTGTCGGCCGTGCACTGACCGACAGCGAAGGTTTCTACAGCTTCCGCACCATCAAGCCGGGCCCGTACCCATGGCGCAACGGCCCGAACGACTGGCGCCCCGCGCACATCCACGTGTCGATCAGCGGCCCGTCGATCTCCACGCGTCTGATCACCCAGCTGTATTTCGAAGGCGACCCGCTGATCCCGCTGTGCCCGATCGTCAAGTCCATCGCCAACCCGGACGCCGTTCAGCGCCTGATCGCGCGCCTGGACATGGGTAACGCCAATCCGATGGATTGCCTGGCGTACCGCTTCGACATCGTGTTGCGCGGCGAGCGCAAGACCCACTTCGAAAACCGCTGAGAGGAGTCCAGTCATGCCTATCGAACTGCTGCCGGAAACCCCTTCGCAGACCGCCGGCCCTTACGTCCACATCGGCCTGGCCCTGGCGGCCGCCGGTAACCCGCCCCGCGCTCAGGAAATCTGGAGCCAGATGGCCCGCGAAGGCGCGCCGGGCGAGCACATCGTGGTGTTCGGCAACGTCTATGACGGTAATGGCCACCTGGTCCGCGACTCCTTCGTGGAGTTCTGGCAGGCCGACCACACCGGCGCCTACAACACCGATTACAACGTGGAAAATGCGTTCAACGGTTTCGGGCGCACCGCCACCACCTTCGACGAAGGCGAGTGGACCATGCACACCGTCAAGCCCGGCGTGGCGAACAACGCCGCCGGCGTGCCGATGGCGCCGCATATCAACGTCAGCCTGTTTGCCCGGGGGATCAACATCCACCTGCAGACCCGTCTGTACTTCGATGACGAAGCCGAGGCGAACGCCAAGGACCCGGTGCTGAACCTGATCGAGCAGCCACAGCGTCGCGCCACCCTGGTGGCCAAGCGTTGCGAGTTGAACGGGAAGACGGCGTATCGCTTTGATATCCGGATTCAGGGTGAGGGTGAGACGGTGTTCTTCGATTTCTGATCGGAGTCTTCTTTGTTTGGGACCACAAGGTGGTCCCAAATACCTGTCATCCCCGCGTGGCATTGAACGCCAGCACATCCCCCTCGATTACCTCCTGCCGCACGATCAGCGGGTCCACCAATGGCCGGCTGGCGAGGAAATGCGGCGTCAGCAGATGGGCCTCGAAGGCCGCCTCATCCGTGTACACCTCATACAGCCAGACCAGATCCGGCGCACTCCTGTCCCGCACCACATCGAACACCAGACACCCCGGTTCGTCGCGCACCGAACTGGCGGCATTGACGCTCATCGCATCCATGAATTGCTCCAGGCTACCGGGCTGAAGCTGGGTCTTGAGTAGAAGGCTGTACACGTCGAACTCCGTTTTGTCTTATATTTGCGAAAATTGTATACAAAAACGGAGCCGAAACCATGCCTGTTCGTCCAAGCCGCCTCAACGGCCTGCGTCATATCGCGATTCTGGTGCCGAACCTTGAAGTCTGTGAGCGCTTCTATGTCGATGTGCTGGGGATGGAGGTGCTGCACCGTGCCCACGAAGACCTGGTCTATCTCACCTGCGGCAACGACAACCTGTCGCTGGGCCGCGCCTTCGCACCCAGCAGTGGGGCGCAGGCGGTGGATCATTACGGTTTCGTGGTCGACAGCCTGGACGAATTGCACGCCTGGTATGGCTATCTCAAGGAATGCGGCGTGACCTTGCTGGACACGCCGTTCGCCCATGGTGACGGCACCTGGAGCTTCCACCTGCTGGACCCTGCGGGGAACAAGGTCCAGCCGATCTATCACCCGGCGATTTCCGGGCAACGCTTCAACTGATCATTCGTAGGCGCTGACGCCACTGATGTGGCGTGCGGCGATGTAGCCGAAGGTCGCCGCCGGGCCGAGGTTGATGCCGCCGGCGGGGTAGTGCCCGCCCATGATGCTGGCCATGTCGCAACCCGCAGCGTAGAGGCCTTCGATGGGCTGCTGACGGGCGTCCAGCACTTGCGCGTGTTCGTTGGTGCGCAGCCCGGCGAAGGTGCCGAAGCAACCGGGCTCGACCTTGACCGCGTAGAACGGGCCTTTCTCGATGGGTGCCACGCACGGGTTGGGGCCGTGCAGGGCGTCGCCCTGTTTGCGGTTGTAGAGGGTGGTGCCGCGCCCGAATTGCGGATCTTCGCCGCGCTCGGCGTGGCGGTTGTATTCGCTGATGGTGTCGAGCAGGCCGCGGGCGTCGATACCGCATTGGTTGGCCAGGTCGTGCAGGCTGTCCGCGCGTTTGAGGTAGCCGTTGCGCACCAGCGCCGAGGTCGGCAGCGGGAACGGGCGGGCGATGCCCAGGCCGTAGCGGCGCTGGAAGGTGTGGTCGCAGATCAGCCAGGACTCGACCTTCTCGCCCGGCGCGGCGGCGACCATGGCGCTGACGTAGTCGTAGTAGCCGCCGGCTTCGTTGACGAAGCGCTGGCCGTTGCTCAGCACACCGATGATCCCCGGCTTGCCGCGTTCGATGATGTGCGGGAAATGGCCGGCGCTGCCGTCCTTGTACGGCACCTTCGACACTGGCGCCCAGGCCACTGGGCTGTGCAGGTCGTCGGCGACCCGGCCGCCGGCGCTCTCGCCCAGGCGCAGGCCGTCACCGTTGGCGGCGAGCGGCGGCAGGGCCAGGTGCTCGTGGCCGGTTGGCGTGCGCGGGAACATCGCCTTGCGGCGTTCGATGTCGTTGGGGAAGCCGCCGGCGGCGAGGACCACGGCGCGGGCGTTGATGGTCACTTCGCCGCTGGCGGTCTGCACCACCGCACCGCTGACCCGGCCATGCTCATGCAGCAGGCGCCGGGCGGGCGCCGACTCCCAGAGCAGCACGCCGAGGTCTTCGGCGGATTTCGCCAGGCGCGCAATCAAGGCCACGCCGTTGACCAGGTGCAGGGCGCGGCCGTGGGTGGCGAGGTCGATCAAGTGTTTGCCGATGCGCCGGGTCACGTGCAGCAGCGAGCGCCAGGAGCGGGTCAGGGTGAGGAAGGCGCCGAGGTCCTTGCCGGCCATGATCGGCATGCCCCAGAACGAGGTTTCGCGCATGGTCCGGCGCAGGCGCTTGAGCAGCTTGCCGGCCTTGCGCCCGTCGTAGGGCGCGGCGATCACCGAACGACCGCCCGTGCCGGCGCCGGGGGTGTCGCCATGGATGTCGGCAATGCCGTTGCCGTCGGCGAACTGCAGTGCGGTGTGTTTCTCGAAGAAGCTCACCATGTTTGGCGCGGCTTCGAGGAAGGCGTCGATCAGCGGCGCGTTGAAGCGCTCGCCGAGTTCGTGTTCCAGGTAGGTGCGCGGCGCCGAGCGGTCCTCGACGATGCCGGCGCGGCGCGCCAGCGGGTTGCACGGCACCCACATCCAGCCACCGGACCAGGCGGTGGCGCCGCCGAAGACCGGGTCTTTCTCCACCACGATGACCTTCTGCCCGTGCCATGCGGCGGTTACGGCAGCGCTGAGGCCGGCGGCGCCGGAACCGATCACCAGGACATCGCAGTCCACTGTGCGGGCGTGTGAGGGAAGGGCAGTCATGGAGCGTCCTCGGAGAAAAGGCTGGATTGTTGTTTTTGGAACATGATTCCATATTCTCTGATCGCCTCGGCGCTGCCAAGCGTTGTGTCGCGAAGTTGGGCGAAGATCGAACAGTGGTTTGCGCTTTGTCCGGCGCTCTTTAGAATTCGGCAACATTTTCAGGGACCATGACCATGGCCGGCAGTCAGATCGAACGCGCGCTCAGCCTTATCGAAAGCCTTACCAGCGAACCTCGCGGGTTGCCGATGCAGGCCCTGGCCGAGCAACTGGACATTCCGAAGAGCGCGACCCACCGCATGCTCGCCGAGCTGATCCGCCTGGGTTACGTGCGGCAGAACCCGGAAAACAGCCGCTACCTGCTGAGCACCCGGCTGGTGGCCCAGGGCTTTCGCTACTTGGCCAACAGCGGCGCGGACATCGTCCAGCCGATCCTCGACGAACTGGCGCGGCAGAGCGGCGAACTGGTGCGCCTGGGCGTGATCGACGGCGAGCGGCAGACGTGGATCGCCAAGTCGCAGGGCGCCCGCTCGGGGCTGCGTTACGACCCGGACATGGGCCGTGATGCGCCGTTGTTCTACAGCGCGTCGGGGCATGCGTGGCTGGCCAGCCTCAGCGATGCCCAGGCGTTGTTGCTGGTGGAACGCCAGGGCGTGGGGCCGCGCGAGGACTTCGGGCCGGGCGCGCCGAAGTCCAATGCCGAGCTGCTGGAGCGCCTGCGTGTGGCGCGTGAGCATGGCTACGCCTGGGTGGTGGAGAGTTCTGCGGTGGGCATGTCGGCGCTGGCGGCGGTGGTGGCGGATCCGCGCGACGGGCATGCGGTGGGCGTGGTGAGCATTGCCGGGCCGACGGCGCGGATGACCGAGGCGCGGATGCATGAGCTGGCGGCGGCGTTGCTGGAGGCGACGCGGGAGTTGTCGGCGGCGAGTCCGGCGTCTGAGTTGTTCGTCTGATTTCTGCTTAGGGCCATACAAACCACCTGACCTGTTCAGGCGCTCATCGGTTTTTTTCTGCTTGCATTGAAACTGGAACCAAGTTCTAAATATTCGCATCCAGAACAACAACCCCAAGAGATGCCCGCCAATGAGTCAACGAGTCCTGTCCCTGGCCGCCCTGACTGTCCTCGAACTGTCGCCACCGGAAATGGTCGAGGTCGCCGCCCGCGCCGGCTACAGCCATGTCGGCCTGCGCCTGGAGCCGGCCACGCCGGAAGAACACCATTTCCCGCTGGTCCGCGATGCCGACCTGCGCCGGCAGACCGCCGAGCGCCTGCGCGATACCGGCATCAAGGTGATGGACGTGGAAATCCTCCGCCTCAAGCCGGAAACCCGCGTCGCTGATTTCGACGCGCTGCTGGCGGTCGGTGCCGAGTTTGGCGCCACCGAACTGCTGGTGGCCGGCAATGACCCAGACCCGGCGCGGATGACCGAAAACTTCGCCGCCCTCTGCGACCTGGCCGCGAAATACGGCATCCACCCGCACCTGGAATTCATGCCCTGGACCGACGCGAAGAACCTCACCGAGGCGCTGCGCATCGTCGAGAACGCCGGGCGTGAAAACGGCTGCGTGCTGGTCGACGCCTTCCATTTCGATCGTTCCGCCTCGCGCCTGGAAGACCTGCGCCAGGTGCCGGCCTCGCGCATGCGCTACCTGCAACTGTGCGACGTGGCCGGGCCACGGCCGGACGATATGGCCGAAATCCTGCGCCAGGCGCGTAACGAGCGGCGTTTCCCCGGCGATGGCGATTGCGACCTGCGCGGGCTGCTGACCAGCGTTTCCCCCGACATTCCGTTGAGCCTGGAAATCCCCACCCGGCAGTTGCTGGAGCAGGGCGTCTCGGCGCTGGAGCGCGCGCAGTGGGCGCTGGACAAGACGCGTCAGGTTCTCAGTCAGGTGCTGTAGTCACCCGCGCATCGGTGAGGTCGGGCGCCGCCTGGCCTGACCCTTGCTCGGCCGAGCCCTTCGCGAAATCTTCGACCCGAGCCCGTCCATGCCCCCTCTCAGCCAGCCGTTCAAAGGCATCCTCCTGGTCGTTGTCGCGACCTTTCTGTTTTCCAGCCATGACGCCATGTCCAAGTACCTTTCGGGGTTCTACCCGATTGTCTGGGTGGTCTGGGCGCGCTACCTCGTACACACCTTGTTGATGCTCGGGATCTTCCTGCCACGGGCCGGTTTGCGTGGCTTGCGCACGCGTCGACCGGGTCTGCAGGCGGCGCGGGCGTTGTGCCTGCTCGGTTGCAGTTTGCTGTTCACCAAGGCGTTGCAGTACCTGCCGCTGGCCGAGGCGACGGCGGTCAACTTCCTTGCGCCACTGATGGTCACGGCGCTGTCGATGCCGCTGCTCAAGGAGCGGGTGACGCGCGGGCAATGGCTGGCGGTGCTGGCGAGTTTCATCGGCGTGCTGGTGATCGTGCACCCCGGTGGTGCGCTGTTTACCCCGGCGGTGTTGCTGCCACTCGGCTCGGCGACCTGTTTCTGCTTCTATCAGATCCTTACCCGCAAGCTCAGCGACATCGACAGCCCGACCGCCAGCAATTTCTTCACCGGTGTGTTCAACACCCTGGTTATGAGCCTGCTGGTGCCGTTCTTCTGGACCGTTCCGAGCCTCACCCACGGCCTGATGACCCTGGCCCTGGGCACCTTCGGCATGCTCGCCCACCTGTTCCTGACCCAGGCGTTCCGCCACGCACCCCCGGCGATGCTGGCGCCGTTCAGCTATTGTCAGATCGTGTTTGCCGGGTTGATGGGCATCGTGCTGTTCGGCCAGCGGCCGGACCTGTGGGGCATGACCGGTATCGCCGTGGTCTGCCTGAGCGGGCTGGCGGCGGCCTGGTTGCAACGGCGGCGCTGAAACGACCGCGGGGCCGGCCCCGCTCCGTTGCCGGAGAGGGCAGGCCCCGCGTCATGTTGCGGAGGAATCAGATGTCGACTTTAGGCACTTTGCGCGGTGCCATGAAGTACATCCAGGTCAGGGCAATGAAGTACATCGCCGGGATCATGGTGAACAGGATGCTGTAGTTGTTGTTGGTGACGGTCAGCACGTAGCCGACGATCTGGGTCATGAACATGCCGCCGATGGCCGCGCACATGCCGCCGAAGCCGAACACGGTGCTCATCATGTGCTTGGGCGTGTAGTCCATCACCAGGCTCCAGATGTTGGCGGTCCAGGCCTGGTGCGCGGCGATCGCCAGGGAGATGGCCAGTACCGCGATCCACAGGCTGCTGGCGCCGGCGGCGAAGATCACGCCGATGATGGTGGCGGCGAACAGGGCCATCGACATCAGGCGCGCCTTGACCGGTGCCACGCCGCGTCCGATGAGGAACGAGGAGAGGATGCCGCCGCCGACGCTGCCGAAGTCGGCACTGAGGTAGATCACGATCAGCGGGATACCCATTTGGGTAACGCTGATGCCCAGGCTGTATTGCTGGTTCAGGAACGGTGGCAGCCAGTACAGGTAGAACCAGAACACCGGCGCGGTGATCGAGTAGGCCAGGGCGAAGGCCCAGGTGCCACGCATACGCAGGATGCGCGAGAACGGCACGCCTTTCTGCTCAGGTTCGGCTTCGCCTTGGACGTAAGCCAGTTCGGCTTTGCTCACGGTCGGGTGTTCTTCAGGGTTGAAGTACTTCAGGCCCCAGAAGGTGACCCAGACCAGACCCAGTGCGCCCATGGCCATGAACGCGGCCTGCCAGCCCCACACGGTGAGGATCAGTGGCAGCAGCATCGGCGTGAACATGGCGCCAACGTTGGTGCCGGCGTTGAAGATACCGGTGGCGACGGCGCGCTCACCGGCCGGGAACCACAGGCGGGTGGTCTTGACGCAGGCCGGGTAGTTGGCCGCTTCGGTCAGGCCGAGAATGAACCGGCAGACCATGAAGCCGACCGCCGAGGTGGCCAGGCCGTGAGCGCCGGTAGCCAGGCTCCAGAGCAGTACGGCGCAGAAGAACACCTTCTTCACGCCGACCTTGTCGATCAAGCGGCCCTGCAGCACGAAGCCGATGGCGTAGCCGACCTGGAACCAGAAGTTGATGTTGGCGTAGTCCATCGCCGTCCAGCTCATTTCCTTGGCCAGGATGGGCTGCATGACGCCGAGGGCGGCGCGGTCGATGTAGTTCAGGGTGGTGGCGAAGAACACCAGGGCAAGCATGACCCAGCGGGTCTTGCCCACGGCCATGGCGCCGCGGATCTTGTCGCCCATTCCTGCGTGCGGGGTGTTGCCCAGAGGCTGGGCTGCGGGATTGCTGGAGCTTTGTATCATCGTGGGTTACCCGTATTTTTATGTTTATGGGTCGAGCCTGGGTGACGCAAGAAAACGTAGTGCATGTGGATTACTTGGCAGGATCGTCCCGGTCAGGTGGCCGATGAGTACCCGCTTCATGGATGGAAATGGTGCGCACTGCTCAAAAAAGGGTCAATTCGTCACAGCGCATTTCGGGCGATAATCGCACACAAAACTAACCGGTTCGTACCTTTTGGTTGAGGTGTTTTCCGCGCCGGCCAATAATTCGTCACAGTTGGGGCACTGCCTGCCCGTTGGAGACTGAAGATGCAGCGTTCGATTGCCACCGTGTCCTTGAGCGGCACTTTGCCAGAAAAGCTCGAAGCCATTGCCGCCGCCGGGTTCGACGGCGTGGAGATTTTCGAAAACGACCTTCTGTACTACGACGGCAGCCCCCGTGAGATCCGCCAGCGCTGCGCCGATCTGGGCCTGGCGATCACCCTGTTCCAGCCGTTCCGCGACTTCGAGGGCTGCCGCCGCGACCGTCTGTCGCGCAACCTCGACCGCGCCGAGCGCAAGTTCGACCTGATGCAGGAACTGGGCACCGATCTGGTGCTGGTCTGCAGCAACGTCGCCGCCGACGCCCTGGGCGAGCGGCAGATTCTGGTGGACGACCTGCGCCTGCTGGCCGAACGTGCCGGCGCCCGTGATCTGCGCATCGGTTACGAAGCGTTGGCCTGGGGGCGTCATGTCAACCAGTGGGAGCAGGTCTGGGACATCGTGCGCGAGGCCGATCACCGCAGCCTGGGCATGATTCTCGACAGTTTCCACACCTACTCGATCAAAGGCGACCCAAGCGGCATCGCCAAGATTCCGGGTGACAAGATCTTCTTCGTGCAGATGGCCGACGCGCCGATCCTGGCGATGGACGTGCTGGAGTGGAGCCGGCATTTCCGCTGCTTCCCCGGCCAGGGCGAATTCGACCTGCCGGCGTTCCTCGCGCCGATCCTGCAGGCTGGCTATCGCGGCCCGCTGTCGCTGGAAATCTTCAACGATGGATTCCGCGCCGCGCCGCCACGGGCCAACGCCGCCGACGGCCTGCGCTCGTTGCTGTACCTGGAAGAGAAGACCCGCGAGCGTCTGGCCCAGGTCGCGCCCGAAGTGGCCGTCGAGCCGGACCTGCTGTTCAGCACGCCACCGGTCGGCGCTTACGACGGCATCGAATTCCTTGAATTCGCCGTGGACGACGCGCTGGGCGCCAAGCTCGGCAACTGGCTGGAGCAACTGGGCTTCGCCCGCGTTGGCCAGCACCGTTCGAAGAACGTCAGCTTGCTGCGTCAGGGCGATATCAACCTGATCCTCAACGCCGAGCCCTATTCCTTCGCCCACAACTTCTTCGAAAGCCACGGCCCGTCGCTGTGCGCCACGGCCGTGCGGGTCAAGGACAGCGCCAAGGCCCTGGCCCGCGCCGTGGCTTATCACGGCCAGCCTTATCGCGGCCTGGTCGGCCCGAACGAGCGTGAGCTGGCGGCAGTGCGCGCGCCGGACGGCAGCCTGATCTACCTGGTGGACCAGGATGTCGATGGCCGCACCATCTACGACACCGACTTCAGCCTCAACGGCCAGCCGGCACCGACCAGCCTCGGCCTGACCCGCATCGACCACATGGCCATGGCCCTGCCGGCCGACAGCCTGGATAACTGGGTGCTGTTCTACAAAAGCCTGCTGGACTTCACCGCTGACGACGAAGTGGTGTTGCCCGACCCGTATGGCCTGGTGAAGAGCCGCGCCCTGCGCAGCAAGTGCAGCACCATTCGCCTGCCGCTGAACATCTCCGAGAACCGCAACACCGCGATCTCCCATGCGCTGTCCAACTACCGTGGTTCGGGCGTGCACCATATCGCTTTCGACTGCGAGGACATCTTCTCCGCGGTCAAGCGTGCCAAGGAAGCCGGCGTGGCCCTGCTGGACATTCCGCTGAACTACTACGACGACCTCGCCGCGCGTTTTGATTTCGACGACGAGTTCCTCAGCGAGCTGGCGTACTACAACGTGCTGTATGACCGTGATGCCAACGGTGGCGAGCTGTTCCACGTCTACACCGAGCCGTTCGAGGAGCGTTTCTTCTTCGAGGTGATTCAGCGGCGCAATGGTTATGCCGGGTATGGCGCGGCGAACGTGGCGGTGCGCCTGGCGGCGATGGCCAAGGCCCGGGCGGGCGGGTTGCGGCACGCCAAGCTCTGATTCGATTGAGCGTACATCGCGACGGTTCGGCGCCCCCGACAAGCTCGCTCCTACAGCTGTAGGAGCGAGCTCGCGATGGGGTCAATGCAAAATCCCCTACACCTGCAAGGCTTTCTTCTGACGCAACCGAGGCCCATAATTGCGCGGTTAATCGAAGGCCATGAGCTGCGTATGACAACCACTCCAGCACTTTACGTCGCGCCCGAAACCGCGCCACGCAAAGGTCGCAAGAACAATCCGGAAAAAACCCGCGAGAACATCCTCCAGGCGGCGATCACCGAGTTCGTCCATCAGGGACTGGCCGGTGCGCGCGTCGACGCCATCGCCGAGCGCACCCAGACCTCGAAGCGGATGATCTATTACTACTTCAACAGCAAGGAGCAGTTGTACGTCGAAGTGCTGGAGAAGCTCTACGGCGATATCCGCAGCACCGAAAGCAACCTCCACCTTGCTGAACTGGAGCCCCGCCAGGGCATCCGCCGGCTGATCGAATTCACCTTCGATCACCACGACCGCAATGTCGATTTCGTGCGCATCGTCTGCAACGAGAACATGCACCACGGCGAGTTCGTGAAGCAGTCTTCGGCGATTCGTTCGATGAACAACACGGTGCTCAAGGCGTTGAACGAGATTCTGCTTCGGGGGGCAAGCGAAGGGTTGTTCCGCGAGGGGCTGGATGCACTGGATGTGCACCTGCTGATCAGTTCGTTCTGTTTCTACCGGGTGTCGAACCGTCACACCTTCGGTGAAATCTTCCAGATCGATTTCGAGGACCAGGCCGTGAAGGCCCGGCACAAGGAAATGATCTGCGAGTCGGTCCTGCGTTACCTGCAGGCCTGATGTGTTCATCGCGGGCGCGGCCCGCGATGGTCCTCAGTTACCCAGGCTGTGGAAGTGCCCGGTCATCCGTTCCGGATCGGGCTGCACGCCACTGAACAGCTCGAACGCCTTGACCGCCTGGTACACCGCCATGGTGCCGCCATTGAGCGTGCGACAGCCCAGCGCCCGGGCTTCGCGCAGCAGTTCGGTTTCCAGCGGGAAATAGACGATTTCCGCGACCCACAATTCAGCCCGCAGCAGCGCCTTGGGCACCGGCATGCCGGGCAGCTTGGCCATGCCCATCGGCGTGGTATTGACCAGCCCGCAGGCTTGGGCCATGGCGCTTTCCAGGTCGTGGCCGACTTTCGCCGGGGCCGCCGGGAAGTGCTGGTTGAGGTTATCCACAAGGGCCTGGGCGCGCTCGGTTTCCACATCGAACACCGTCAGTTGTTCCACGCCTTCGCTCAGCAGGGCATGAGCCACTGCCGCGCCTGCGCCACCGGCGCCCATCTGCACCACGCGCTGACGCGAGACATCCGTCAGGCCGCGGCGGAAACCTTCGGCGAAACCGAGGCAGTCGGTGTTGTGGCCGATGCGGCGGCCGTCCTTGAGCACCACGGTATTGACCGCGCCGATGCCGCGGGCTTCCGGGGACAGTTCATCGAGCAGCGGCAGAATCGCCTGCTTGCACGGGAAGGTGATGTTGAGGCCGGTGAAGCCCATGTACTGGGCGGCGGTCAGCAGTTCTTCAAGAGCCGTGCTGTCGAGCTTGAGCTGGTCCAGGTCGATCAACCGGTAAAGGTAATTCAAGCCTTGGGCGGCGCCTTCGTGCTCGTGCAGCGCGGGGGTGCGCGAGGCCTGGATGCCCGCGCCGATAAGGCCGGCGAGAATGCCGGGCGGTTTGGCCAGATTCATCGGTAAAGACTCCGTTGTTGTTCTTGGGAAAAAGTCGGGGAGGAGGGTCCCGCTAAAATGTACCGGTTGGTTAACAGGAATCAATCGGCCAGTGTCATAAGTGTTCGCTGATCGAACAGGCTGTGCTAAACCTTGTGGTTCATCAGAGGAGGAGGGGCGAAGGATGGCTTTTCAAGCACAAGTGACGGATGAACTGACGTGGCCGGGGCTGGCCAGTCTTACTCAGTCGATCCTGTCGGGGCTGGGGGCGGAGGGTTTTCGCAATCCGTTCGGCCTGGCGCCGTCGCCCGCGACCTGCCTGCTGTTGATCGACGGGCTGGGCCAGCACCTGCTTCAGGAGCATGCCCGGCATGCGCCGTTTCTCGCCTCGCTGATGCGCCCGGAAGGGGTGTTCCGCGTCGGTTTTCCCGCGACCACCGCGTCAAGCCTGGCGGCGCTGGCGTCGGGCCTGGGCAGCGGCGCTCATGGCATCGTCGGTTGCAGCTTTGCCCTGGATGCCGGCAGCGAGTTTTCACCGCTGAGCTGGACCTGCGCGCCCTTCGCGTCTGAACGGCAGGTCACGGCGCCACCGCCGCCGGAACAGTTCATCGTTCCGCAGACCGCCTGGGAGCAGGCCACCGAACAGGGCTTGCGGATCAGCACGGTGATGTCGGCACGCTTTGCCGATTCCGCCTATACCCGGGCGATCTACAAAGGCGCGCAGATTCTCGGTGCGCCGGGCTACGAGGCCTACCCGGCGCTGGTGCGTCAGGCCCTGACGCTGGATGCGGCGTCGTTCTGCTTTGCCTATTTCGGCGACCTGGATTTTGTCGGGCACCTCTGCGGCCCTGGCACCGAGCAGTGGCTGGTGCAACTGCGCAACGCCGACCGGCTGGCCGAAAGCATCTACCGTCAGCTACCCGCTGGCGCGCAACTGCTAGTGACGGCGGACCACGGCATGCTGGCGCTGGACAGTGCCGCGGTGGTGGATTTCGATCGCGAGCCGGGGCTTCAAGAGGATGTGCTGGCGCTGGCCGGGGATATTCGCGCACGGCATGTCTACACCGGCGGGCTCCATCAGGATCGGGTGCAGGAGCGCTGGCGCGGACGGTTGGGAGACGGTTATCAGGTGTTGAGCAAGGCCGATGCGATTGGCAGCGGGCTGTTCGGCGATGTGGTGTTGAGCCAGGCGGAGGCGCGGATTGGCGACCTGATCGTGATCCCGACCGGGGCCGGCGGAATCATTCGCAGCGAGGTGGAGCGCGATGCCAGTCGTTGGCAGGGGCACCATGGGGCGTTGACCGATGCGGATCAGTTGGTGCCGTTGTTGATGGCGTGATAGCTGTCGGGCCTGCAAAGCAGGCCCGACCGTGATCACCGCCGAACCAGCAACACCCCACTTTCCATATGGTGGGTGTACGGGAACTGATCGAACAACGCACACCGCTCGATCCGGTGGGTGTCGTTGAGCTGGGCAATGTTGGCCGCCAGCGTCTCCGGGTTGCAGGAGATGTACAGGATGTTGTCGAAACGCCGGGTCAGTTCGCAGGTGTCCGGGTCCATGCCGGCGCGCGGCGGGTCGACGAACACGCTGCCGAACGCGTAGCTCTTCAGATCGATGCCTTCCAGGCGGCGGAACGGCCGCACTTCGTTCAGCGCTTCGGTCAGTTCTTCGGCCGACAGCCGCACCAGCCGCACGTTGTCCACGCCGTTGTCGTCCAGGTTGTGCAGCGCCGCGTTGACCGAGGTCTTGCTGATCTCGGTGGCCAGCACCTTGCGCACCCGGGTCGCCAGCGGCAGGGTGAAGTTGCCGTTGCCGCAATACAGCTCCAGCAGGTCGTCTTCACGCTCGCCCAGGGCCTCGAATGCCCAGCCCAGCATTTTCTGGTTCACCTGGCCGTTGGGCTGGGTGAACGCGCCTTCCGGCTGGCGGTAGCGGAAGTTGCGACCCGCCACCTGCAGTTCTTCCACCGCGTAATCACGGCCAATCACCAGGCGCTTGCCCTTGGAGCGACCAATGATGCTCGCGCCCAGATCGGCGGCCAGTTGCTGCGCCGCTGCCTCCCACTCTGCGTCCAGCGGGCGGTGGTAGCACAAGGTGATCATCGCGTCGCCGGCCAGGGTGGTGAGGAACTCCACCTGGAACAGCTTGTTGCTCAGCGCCTCGCTGGCCTGCCACGCGGCTTTCATGCGTGGCATCAGCTCGTTGATCCGCAGGCTGGCGATGGGGAAGTCGTCGATCAGGATCGGCGTGTGTTTCTCCCCTGGCGCGAACATCGCGTAATGGCGCTGGCCGTCCTGGCGCCACAGGCGGAACTCGGCGCGCAGGCGGTAGTGCTCGCGCGGCGAGTCGAATACCGCCGGTTCCGGCGCGTCGAACGGCGCCAGCAACTCGCGCAGGCGCTCGACCTTGGCCGCGATTTGCTGGTCGTAGGTAGAAGGGTCGAAGACAGCACTCATGCGTTGAACCAGCCCAGCTTGATGACGAACAGGATGGAAAGGATCACCAGCGCCGGGTTCAGGTCGCCACGGCGGCCCGACAGCAGCTTGATCGCAGTCCAGGAGATGAAGCCGAAGGCGATGCCGTTGGCGATGGAGTAGGTCAGCGGCATGGCCAGGGCGGTGATCACCACGGGTGCGGCTTCGGTGATGTCGTCCCAGTTGATTTCAGCCAGGCCCGAGGCCATCAGCACGGCGACGAACAGCAGCGCCGGCGCGGTGGCGAAGGCCGGCACGCTACCCGCCAGCGGCGCGAAGAACAGTGCCAGGAGGAACAGGATGGCGACGACGATGGCGGTCAGGCCGGTGCGGCCGCCGGCGCTGACGCCCGCCGCCGACTCGATGTAGCTGGTGGTGGTCGAGGTGCCCAGCAGCGAACCGGCCATGGCGGCGGTACTGTCGGCGATCAGCGCACGGCCCATTTTCGGCATATGGCCGTCCTTGCCCATCAGGCCGGCGCGCTTGGCGACGCCGATCAGGGTGCCGGAGTTGTCGAACAGGTCGACGAACAGGAAGGCGAAGATCACGCTGATCAGGCCAACGTCCAGCGCGCCCTTGATGTCCAGTTGCAGGAAGGTCGGTGCCAGCGACGGCGGCATCGACACCACGCCTTCGAACGGCGTGACGCCCAGGGCAATGGAGGCGATGGTCACGGCGAGGATGCCGATCAACACCGCGCCACGGACCTTCAGCGCTTCCAGCGCGACAATCAGGAAGAAGCCGAGGATGGCGAGAATCGGCGCCGGCTGCTTGAGGTCGCCCAAGCCCACCAGGGTGGCCGGGTTATCGACGACGATGCCCGCGTTATGCAGGGCGATCAGCGCCAGGAACAGGCCGATACCGGCGGCGATCGCCGAACGCAGCGGCAGCGGGATGCTGTTCACGATCCATTCGCGGATACGGAAGATCGACAGCAGGAAGAACATCACCGCCGAGATGAACACCGCGCCCAGCGCCACCTGCCAGGTGTGGCCCAGGTGCAGCACCACGGTGTAGGTGAAGAAGGCGTTCAGGCCCATGCCCGGCGCCAGGGCGATCGGGTAGTTGGCGATCAGGCCCATGGTGGTCGAGCCGATGGCCGCGGCCAGGCAGGTGGCGACGAACAGCGCGCCCTTGTCCATGCCGGTCTCGCCGAGGATGCTCGGGTTGACGAAGAGAATGTAGGCCATGGCCAGGAACGTGGTGACGCCCGCCAGGATCTCGGTCCGCACATTGGTGTTGTGTGCTTTTAGTTGAAACAGCCTTTCCAGCATGCCCTGCTCCCCGTGGCGCGATGTGACGCCAAAAATTGTCGACTCAGTCAGAAAAGCACAAAGCTCCCGGCCTTTCCGTGATTTTTACTGGTCGGAAAAAAGCCGCGCATCATACCAGCATGACTGGCCGAGGGTAATGCGCCGGACCGCCGGCGGGGCGGGGGCTTGCCAGCGATGAGGCCCCCCAGAGCGACGGCGCTCGACTCAGGTGTCCGAGCGCCGGCTGTGCATGTGATCTCGCCCCGCCAATGTCGGGAACAATTTGATCCACAGCCCCGTCACCACCAGCGTCCCGACGCCGCCCATCACCACCGCCGGCACGGTCCCGAACCAGTGCGCCGTCACCCCCGATTCGAACTCGCCGAGCTGGTTCGACGCGCCGATGAACAGCCCATTCACCGCACTCACCCGCCCGCGCATTTCGTCCGGGGTCTCCAACTGCACGAAGGAGCTGCGGATCACCATGCTGATCATGTCCGCCGCGCCGAGCACGGCCAGCACCGCGAGGGAGAACCAGAACGAGGTGGACAGGCCGAAGGCGATGGTCGCCACGCCGAACACGCCCACCGCGGTGAACATCACCCGGCCCACCTTGCGCTCCACCGGGAAGCGCGCCAGCCACACGGACATCAGCAGCGCGCCCACCGCTGGCGCCGAACGCAACAGGCCCAGGCCCCACGGCCCGGTCAGCAGGATGTCCTTGGCGAACACCGGCAGCAACGCCGTGGCGCCGCCGAGCAGCACGGCGAACAGGTCAAGAGAGATGGCGCCGAGGATGTCCGGGCGGCTGCGGATAAAGCGAATCCCCGTCAGCAGCGATTCCAGGCTGGCGCGGCCTTGGGCCAGCGGGGTCTGGCGCGAGGTCAGGCCGAGGGTCAGGCAGCAGGCGATCACGTACAGGCACACCGTTGGGCCGTACACCCAGACGCTGCCGAAGGCGTAGAGAAAACCGCCCGCCGCCGGCGCGACGATGGTCGCCGATTGCATCGCCGAGGCCGACGCCGCCACCGCCCGCGGGAACAGCTCGGCGGGCACCACGTTGGGCAGCAGCGCTTGGGTCGCCGGCATCTCGAAGGAACGGGCGCTGCCGAGCAGGAAAGCCAGCACGAAGATCAGCTCGCGGCTCACCGAATCGGTAGTGCTGGCGATCGCCAGGGCCAGGGCGATCATCGCCTGCAGGCTCTGGCACAGCGCGGCGACGCGGCGGCGGTCGTAGCGGTCGGCGACATGCCCGGTGTGCAGCATGAACAGCACCCGTGGCGCGAACTCCACCAAACCAACGAGGCCCAGGTCCAGCACGTTGCCGGTCAACTGGTAGAGGTGCCAGCCAATGGCCACGGTGAGCATCTGGAAACCGCTGGCGGTGAATACCCGGGCCAGCCAGAACGAAAGAAACGGACGGTGATGACGAAGCAACAACGGGGCGTGTGCTGACATGACGGACTGCCGGGCCTTCATGAGGGGAGGGGCGTTGCAGGTTAACACCGGGCTGTAACAAAAGGTTGCAGAACCCGCCGTTGTCGTGCGGTCAGCGCACCGATTCACCTTTTCGTAAAGGGGGGTGAGGCAACCGGTCACGCGGCAACGCACCACACAACCGTGCGGCGTCTTCGCGACTATCCTTTCTCCCTGTCGTTGATCTGGATCAATAGTTGTTTTTGCAACGATCCAGGCGTCACCGATGGGCCCTCGGGCCGAAATCCCTGTGGTGCGAAAGTTTTCAGAACAATTCCAACTTGCCGCACTCAACCACCGTAGGGGCAGTTGGCGCCAAGGCAACGGACCCTGACGCCGGATTACCTGAAAGAGGAAGCACTATGTTCGGATCAGAGGCACTCGATCTCGCCCGAATCCAGTTCGCGTTTACCGTGTCCTTTCACATTCTGTTCCCGGCCATCACCATCGGCCTCGCCAGCTACCTGGCGGTGCTCGAAGGCCTGTGGCTGAAAACCAACCAGAACGTCTACCGCGATCTCTACCATTTCTGGTCGAAGATCTTCGCCGTCAACTTCGGCATGGGGGTGGTCTCCGGTCTGGTGATGGCCTACCAGTTCGGCACCAACTGGAGCCGCTTCTCCGACTTTGCCGGCGCGGTTACCGGGCCCTTGCTCACCTACGAGGTGCTCACCGCGTTCTTCCTCGAAGCCGGTTTCCTTGGCGTCATGCTCTTCGGCTGGAACCGCGTGGGCCGTGGCCTGCACTTCTTCGCCACGGTTATGGTGGCGATCGGCACGCTGGTCTCGACGTTCTGGATCCTCGCGTCCAACAGTTGGATGCAGACGCCCCAGGGCTACGAAATCATCGATGGCCGGGTGATCCCGGTGGACTGGCTGGCGGTGATCTTCAACCCGTCGTTCCCCTACCGCCTGATGCACATGGCCACGGCCGCGTTCGTCGCCACGGCGTTCTTCGTCGGCGCCTCGGCGGCCTGGCACTTGCTGCGCGGTCGCGACAACCCGGCGATCCGCAAAATGTTGTCGATGGCCATGTGGATGGCCCTGATCGTCGCGCCGATCCAGGCGGTGATCGGCGACTTCCACGGCCTCAACACCCTCAAGCACCAGCCGGTGAAGATCGCCGCCATCGAAGGGCACTGGGAGAACGTCGGCGACGAGCCGACCCCGCTGATCCTGTTCGGTATCCCCGACATGAAGGCCGAAACCACCCGCTTCAAGCTGGAAATCCCGGCGCTGGGCAGCCTGATCCTGACCCACAGCCTGGACAAGCAGGTGCCGGCGATGAAGGACTTCCCGCCAGAAGACCGGCCCAACTCCACGGTGGTGTTCTGGTCATTCCGCATCATGGTCGGCCTCGGCATGCTGATGATCGCCGTCGGCCTGTGGAGCCTGTGGCTGCGCAAACGCGGCACTTTGTACAGCTCGCGGCCGTTCCTTTACCTGGCTTTGTGGATGGGGCCGTCCGGGCTGATCGCGATTCTCGCCGGCTGGTTCACCACTGAAGTCGGTCGCCAGCCGTGGGTGGTCTACGGACTGATGCGCACCGCCGACGGTGTGTCCAACCACAGTTACGCCCAACTGGGGATCACCCTGGTGATATTCGTGGTGGTGTATTTCGCCCTGTTCGGTGCGGGCCTCGGCTACATGATGCGCCTGGTGCGCAAAGGGCCGAAGACCGGCGAAGGCGAGGAAACCAATCCGGGTGGCCCTGGCCAGCCACGCACCCCGGCGCGGCCGTTGTCGGCTGCCGACGACGATCACGAAGAAGGCGCCAGCCTGAACAAAGGACACTGAATCATGGGTATTGATCTTCCACTGATCTGGGCTGTGGTCATCATCTTCGGGATCATGATGTACGTGGTCATGGACGGCTTCGACCTCGGCATCGGCATTCTCTTTCCCTTCGTCAAGGGCGACACCGACCGCGACGTCATGATGAACACTGTCGCGCCGGTCTGGGACGGCAACGAGACCTGGCTGGTGCTGGGCGGTGCGGCGCTGTTCGGGGCCTTTCCACTGGCCTACGCGGTGGTGCTGTCGGCGCTGTACCTGCCGTTGATGCTGATGCTGGTGGGGCTGATCTTCCGCGGCGTGGCCTTCGAGTTCCGCTTCAAGGCCAAGGCCGACAAGCGCCACCTGTGGGACAAGGCGTTCATCGGCGGCTCGCTGGTGGCGACCTTCTTCCAGGGTGTGGCGCTGGGTGCCTTCATCGAGGGCTTCAAGGTGGTGGACCGCCAGTTCGTCGGCGGCACGCTGGACTGGATGACGCCGTTCGCGCTGTTCAGCGGGCTGGGGCTGATCGTGGCCTACGCCTTGCTCGGCTGCACCTGGCTGATCATGAAAACCGAAGGCAAGCTGCAGGAGCAGATGCACAATCTGGCGCGGCCGCTGGCGCTGGTGCTGCTGGCGGTGATCGGCGTGGTTAGCCTGTGGACACCGCTGGCCTACCCGGACATCGCCAAGCGCTGGTTCAGCATGCCCAACCTGCTGTGGTTCATGCCGGTGCCATTGCTGGTGATGGTCACCTTCTACGGCCTGCTTCGGGCGGTGGCGCGCAATGCGCACTACACGCCGTTCCTGCTGACGCTGGTGCTGATCTTCCTTGGCTACAGCGGCCTGGGCATCAGCCTGTGGCCGAACATCATCCCGCCGTCGATCTCGATCTGGGACGCCGCCGCGCCGCCGCAGAGCCAGGGCTTCATGCTGGTGGGCACGCTGTTCATCCTGCCGTTCATCCTGGGTTACACCTACTGGAGCTACTACGTGTTCCGCGGCAAGGTGACCCACGAAGACGGCTACCACTAGGAGGGTTCAGGACATGACCGGTAAAGACACCTTCGACGCCGAGAAAAAGCCGCTGTGGCAGCGGCTCGGCTGGCTGGCGCTGATCTGGACCGCCAGCGTCGCGACCCTCGCGGTGGTGGCGTGGCTGATGCGGATGTTCATGAGTGCGGCGGGATTGACCACGCACTAGTCCTGCCGCTAGTCGCGACGGTTCAGCGAACCGTCGCGATCGCCGGCATCACTTGCGCGCCTTGAGCACCACGAACTTCGGCGTCGCCGCCACCTGTTCCACGCCGCGGAACAACCGCGCCAGCTTGGTGTGGTAGCCCAGGTGGCGGTTACCGACGACATACAGCGAACCGCCGGTTACCAGCGCTTCCCGCGCCTGCTGGAACATCCGCCAGGCGATGAAATCACCCACCACCTGCTGCTGGTGGAACGGCGGGTTGCACAGCACGATATCCAGCGAATCCTCCGGCTGCCCGGCCAGACCATCCGCCGCGCGCACCTCCACATCGCGCTCGCCCAGCGCCGCCTGCCAGTTCTCCCGCGCCGACTGCACTGCCATGTACGACTCATCCACCAGCGTGTAGTGCGCCTGTGGATTGTCCAGTGCACTGGCGATGGCGAGGATCCCGTTGCCACAGCCAAGGTCCGCGACCCGGGCGCTGCCGAGATTTTTCGGCAGATGCGGCAGGAAGGCGCGGGTGCCGATATCCAGCCCTTCGCGGCAGAACACGTTGGCGTGGTTGAGCAGTTCCAGCGCCGGCTTGTCGAGGCGATAGCGGCTCGGGTAAGGCGAGACGGCGCGGGGCTTGTCTTCGTGGGTGGCGATCAGCAGGCGAGCCTTTTTCTGGGCCAGCGAGGCCTGCATCGGGCCGATGTATTTCTCCAGCAATTCCCCGGCCGCCCGCGGCAGGTGCTTGATCATCGCCCCGGCCACCACCCGCGCGCCCGGCGCCAACTGGCCTTGCAGGCGGATCAGTTGTTCTTCCAGCAAGGCCAGGGTTTTCGGCACGCGCACCAGGACGTGATCGAACGGTCCCTGCCACGCCTCGTTGGCCGGCACGAAGGGCACGCTGTCCCAGGGCTGGTCGTTGCGCGGCAGATTCTTTTCCAGGCCCAGGCGGGCGAGGAACGAGTCGCCGCTGCTGGTCACCGCGAAGTGCGGCCGCAGGCTGATGGCCAGGCCGCCGAAACTGTCGTTGAGTACGAGCACCCGCGTGCTAGCGGGCAGCGCCTGCTCGGCCAGGTGCTCCAGCAGGTATTCGTCGGCGGCGTCGAAGGCTTGCAGGGGATCGTTGGCGTATTCGGGCTGGCGGATCAGGTCGAGGTCGGCAAAGGGGCTGTTCAGCAGGGGCATGGTACGAGGGCTCTGGGGCATGGGTGTGCACCGCGCTGCTCTGGGCAGGCGGGGTGACAGACAGGTGCCGATTCTACAGGGCTTTATTGCCCAACGGGGTCAGAGCAGACCGTGCAGCGCGGCGAGGGCCACGGCGCCGGCCTTGTTGTTGGCGTTCATCTTGGTGATGACGCTGCGGATGTGGAAATTCACGGTGCTCTGCGACAGGGTGAGGATGCAGGCAATGTCCGAGGCGGTCTTTCCCGCGGCGGACCATTTCAACACCTCCCGTTCCCGGTCGGACAAGCCGAAACCGTTTGGCTTGAGCGGGTTGATCTGTTCCAGCATCAGCGTGTGCAGGACGTTGCACAGCCACAGCGCCTGGCCGGTCTTGTCATAGAACTCGGCGACACTGACGACATCCTGGCTGCGCACCAGACTCAGCACACTGTTGTTGCCGCGCATGTCGTGGGCGGCCTGACTCCAGCCATAGACCAGCCCGTGGGCCTTGGCGTCCATGCGCAGTTGCGGGGTTTCGTGGAACACCTCGTCTTCCCAGAGCAGCGGGATCAACGAGTGGCGGCAATGGGTGAAGGTCGGGTCCTGGATCAGGTAGTTGCAGTCCCGGTAGTGGTCGTTCCACTCGGCGGAAAAGTTGTTGAGCATGAGGGTCTGCGGCGTGAGGCCGGAGGCCTGGCTCTGCACCACCAGGCTCAGGTATTCCATATCCAGTTGCTGTGCCAGGGCCAGGGCCTGGTGAAACAATTGTTCGGGGTTGTGCTCCCTGATCAGTTGCTCGAGTTGATCCTGCTTCCAATGCGGCATCTCAACGGTGCTCCCTGATATGGATCCAACTGCTCAATGGTGCAGGCTGAGTATAGGAATTGTCCTACATGGCGATTGGTTTTTTTCGCTATAACTTGACGTATGTCATGACTCCTAAAGGCTATGTGGCGTAACGCAATGTTTAGCTCGGCTCCGGGAAACCACCACAAACCGGCGGTGTTTATTCCGGCGGCTTTGCGCGAAACTGGGCGCACCTGATTTCCGGAGCCAACCATGACTGCCAGCGCGGAGAAATACACCCGCCAGACCCTGCTCGATGTCCAGCCGCTGACCCCCAGCCTGTTCAGCCTGCGCACCACGCGCGACAGCGGTTTCCGTTTCCGCGCCGGGCAGTTCGCCCGCCTTGGCGTGACCAAGGCCGACGGCAGTGTGGTCTGGCGCGCTTACTCGATGGTCTCGTCGCCCTTTGACGAACACCTGGACTTCTACTCCATCGTGGTCCCGGGCGGTGAGTTCACCAGCGAACTGAGCCGTCTGCGCGAAGGCGATGAGTTGCTGATCGACCGCCAGGCGTTCGGTTACCTGACCCTCGATCGCTTTGCCGATGGGCGTGACCTGTGGCTGCTGGCCACCGGCACCGGTGTCGCGCCGTTCCTGTCGATCCTGCAGGACTTCGAGGCCTGGGAGCGCTTCGACAACATCAAGCTGGTGTATTCGGTGCGCGAGTCCCGCGAGCTGGCTTATCAATCCCTGATCGCCGGCCTGGAACAGCGCGAGTACCTGGCCGAGTACGCCGGCAAATTGCAGTTCATTCCGGTGGTGACGCGTGAACAGCACCCGGGGGCGCTGAACGGGCGCATCACCACGCTGATCGAGAACGGCGAACTGGAGCGTGCCGCCGGCCTGGAGCTGACCCCCGAGCACTCGCGGGTGATGCTGTGCGGCAACCCGCAGATGATCGACGACACCCGCCAGGTGCTGAAAGCCCGCGACATGAACCTGAGCCTGAGTCGGCGGCCGGGGCAGGTGGCGGTCGAGACGTATTGGTGAGTGATCAGGCCAGACAGTAAAACGGCGCCTCGGGGCGCCGTTTTCATTTGTCTGGGTTCAAGGCCTGTCGTTTTGCGCCTTGAGCAGGTCACGAATCTCGGTCAGCAGGGTTTCCTGTGGCGTCGGTGCCGGTGGAGCGCTCGGCGCCACGGCTTCTTCGCGCTTCAGGCGGTTGATGACCTTGACGCCCATGAAGATGGCGAACGCCACGATCACGAAGTCGATGATGGTCTGGATGAACTTGCCATAGGCCAGTACCACTGCCGGAATGTCACCTTCCGCCGCTTTCAGGGTGACCGCCAGGTCGCTGAAGTCGACACCGCCGATCAGCAGTCCGATGGGTGGCATCACCACATCGCCGACGAAAGACGAAACAATTTTGCCGAAGGCTGCGCCGATGATGATACCGACCGCCATGTCCACGACATTGCCCTTGACCGCGAAGGCCTTGAATTCACTGATCATGCCCATGGTTTATTCCTTGTAACAATTGAAGGGGTGAACGCAGTGTAAATCAGCCTTCCGCTTCATGCGCTGCGCCGCTTTCAAATGACCTCGCTCATAGCCAATGGTTTGGTCGCGTTGGCGCCTTTCCCGGTGCGGCGGCTATCATGGCGACTTTTCCAGGAGATTGCCCCATGGCCAAAGCCAAGCGGTTGTACGGCTGCACCGAGTGCGGCGCGACTTTCCCGAAATGGGCTGGCCAGTGCGGTGAGTGCGGTGCCTGGAACACCCTGACCGAAACCATGATCGAGAGCGGCGGCGCCGCGGCCCCCAGCGGACGCAGCGGCTGGGCCGGCGAGCAGGCGAAGATCAAGACCCTGGCTGAAGTTTCGGTCGAAGAGATCCCGCGCTTCTCCACCGCCAGCGCCGAGCTGGACCGCGTGCTCGGCGGCGGCCTGGTGGACGGCTCGGTGGTGCTGATTGGTGGCGACCCCGGCATCGGCAAATCCACCATCCTTTTGCAGACCCTCTGCAATATCGCCACGCGCATGCCGGCGCTGTACGTCACCGGCGAGGAATCCCAGCAGCAGGTGGCCATGCGCGCCCGCCGCCTGGGGCTGCCGGAAGACAAACTGCGGGTCATGACCGAAACCTGCATCGAAACCATAATCGCCACTGCTCGGGTCGAGAAACCCAAGGTCATGGTGATCGACTCGATCCAGACCATCTTCACCGAACAACTGCAGTCGGCCCCCGGCGGCGTCGCCCAGGTCCGCGAAAGCGCCGCGTTGCTGGTGCGCTACGCCAAGCAGAGCGGCACGGCGATCTTCCTTGTCGGCCACGTCACCAAGGAAGGCGCGCTGGCCGGACCGCGGGTGCTGGAGCACATGGTCGACACCGTGCTGTATTTCGAAGGTGAATCCGACGGTCGCCTGCGCCTGCTGCGGGCGGTGAAGAACCGCTTCGGCGCGATCAACGAACTGGGCGTGTTCGGCATGACCGATCGCGGCCTGAAGGAAGTCTCCAACCCCTCGGCGATCTTTCTGACCCGGGCCCAGGAAGAAGTGCCGGGCAGCGTGGTCATGGCCACCTGGGAAGGCACCCGGCCGATGCTGGTGGAAGTTCAGGCGCTGGTGGACGACAGCCACCTGGCGAACCCGCGGCGGGTCACCCTCGGCCTCGACCAGAACCGCCTGGCCATGCTGCTGGCGGTGCTGCACCGCCATGGCGGGATCCCGACCCATGACCAGGACGTGTTCCTCAACGTGGTCGGCGGCGTGAAAGTGCTGGAAACCGCGTCGGACCTGGCGCTGATGGCTGCGGTGATGTCGAGCCTGCGCAACCGGCCGCTGTCCCATGGCCTGCTGGTGTTCGGCGAGATTGGTTTGTCTGGCGAAGTGCGCCCGGTGCCCAGCGGTCAGGAGCGCCTGAAAGAAGCGGCCAAGCACGGCTTCAAGCGCGCCATCGTGCCGAAGGGCAACGCCCCGAAAGAGGCCCCGCCGGGCTTGCAAGTGGTGGCGGTGACCCGTCTGGAACAGGCGCTGGACGCATTGTTCGAGGAATGAGGCGCAGGCAAGGGGTTTCTTGCAACTGATTCTCACTAACGAGTAGCATGGCGCCTCCATTCCGATAGCCTTCTGGAGTTCGCGTGGCGGAGTCCGACCTCAAGCGCCTGTTCCTCAAGCACGCGAAAACCCTGCAAGGCCTGCTCACGCGCAAGGTGCGCGACCCGCAACTGGCCGCCGACCTGGTGCAGGAAAGTTTCCTGCGCCTGGCCGAGCAGCAGGCCAGCGAGCGCATTGAAAACACCCCGGCCTACCTCTACCGTACGGCGCACAACCTGATGATCGATCACGTGCGCCAGCAGCAGCGGCGCAAGACCGATCTGGTGCCCCACGAAGCCCTCGAAGGTATCGTCGAAGACAGCCCCGGCCTGGAAGAAACCACTGCGGCCGAACAGCACATGCGCCGGTTACGCGCGGCGATGAACGCGTTGCCGCCGCGAACCCGCGAAATTTTCCGTCTCAACCGTCTGGAGGGCCTGACCCATGCTGAGGTGGCGCAGCGCCTGGAGATTTCCGACAGCTCGGTTCAGAAGCACCTTTCCAAGGCGCTGGCCTATGTGATGCAGTGTTTGCAGGAGCCCGAATGACGAACGGTTTACTGGGAAATGCGCCGTCAGACGTCAGCCCTTACATAACCAGAATTCGAGAGAACCGTGTGAGCAGCGAGATTCCGCCAGAGCAAGCAATTCGCGAGCAGGCCGCCGAGTGGGCGGTCCTGCTGGATGCCGGGTGCCTGAGCCCCGAGCAACGGCAGGCGCTGGCCGCGTGGCGCGACGCCGACCCGCGTCATGCCCCGGCGTTGACGTTTGCCCAGGGCACCTGGGCTGATCTGGGGCGGCTGGGGCATCTGGACGAAACCGTCGCCGTCCCGCCGCCGGCCGCTTTGGCAGCGGCACCGCGTCCAGTCACGGGACGGCGGCGCCGTTCGCGGCTGGGCTGGGCGGCCACCAGCACCGCCCTGTTGTTGCTGGCGGTGTTCGCGGTCGATCGGGCGCCGGGCGTGCTGATCCAGATGAGCGCCGACTACGCCACAGGCCGCGGCGAAATCCGCCAGGTGACGCTGCCGGACGGCAGCCGCATCGATCTCGACAGTCACAGCGCCATCAGCCTCGCTTACAGCGACAGCGAGCGGCGGGTGAAGCTGCTGGCCGGGGATGCGGTGTTTTCCGCGGCCCCGATTGGCGAGCGCGAGACGCGGCCGTTCGTGGTCGAGTACGCCGGCGCCAGCACCCGCGCCTTGGGCACCCGTTTTGTGGTGGGGGGCGAAGGGCAGGGCGGTTGGGTCGGGATGCTCGAACACAGCACCCGGGTCAGCTTGCAGGAACCGCCGGTCACGGGCGTGGCCGAGCAGGTGCTCAACGAAGGGCAAAGCCTGCGTTATGACCGCGAACACGGTATCCGCCCCTGGCCGCAACAGGACCCACTGCGCGCCAGCGCCTGGCAGCGTGGCCTGCTGGTGTTCGAGCGCGAGCCGCTGGCTGCGGTGGTCGCGCAGATCAACCGCTACCGTGGCGGGCACGTGATGATCGGCGATGCGGCGCTGGCGAAGCGTGAAGTCAGCGGCATGTTCCGCCTGGATAACCTCGATCAGTCGCTGGCGATGCTGACGGATGAGCTGAAGGCCAGGCGGGTGGATGTGCCTGGGTTGACGCTGATTTATTGAAGATTCTGCGGGGCGCTCGATCTGAGGGCCCCCGCACAGATCAAGACCAGCACCGACCAGCCCCCAAAAAAATTTATTTACTGACTTTTCCGCCCCAACGCGTCTGTTTGTTGAGATTGATTTTCATTAATAGAAAACGCCAACACAGCGAGCAACAGACGTGACCAATCCACAACAACGACGTAACCGGTTCAATCGGGTTGCCCTGGCCAGCAGCCTGATGCTGGGCGCCTGCACTTTGCCGATGGGGATCGCTTCGGTGCATGCCGTGGAACAGGGCAGTGGCGCCAGCCAGCGCAATGCGCTGATCCGTTTCGACATTCCCGCCCAGTCGCTGGACAGCGCCGTGCTCGCCTTCGCCGAGCAGGCCAAGGTCCAGGTGTTCTTCGACAGCCGCAAGCTGGTCGGCCTGCGCAGTGAAGGGCTGCGGGGCGAACATTCGGCGCAGGACGGCCTGGCGATTCTGTTGCACGGCAACCCGGTGCGCTATCAGTTCAGCGGCAACGACCGGGTCGGTCTGGAGCGCCTGAGCGACGACGGCAAGGCGATGGAACTGGGCAGCACTCACATTCAGTCCCAGGGCGATGGCGATTGGGTCTACACCGCGCCGCGTTCGGTCAGCGTGATCACCCGCGACCAGATCGACAAACGTCCACCACGCCATGCCGCCGACATGCTGGAAGAGACCGCCGGCGTCTACAGCGCGGTCAACCAGCGCGACCCCGGTCTGTCGGTGAACATCCGCGGCGTTCAGGACTACGGCCGGGTGAACATGAACATCGACGGCATGCGCCAGAATTTCAACGTCAACGGTCACCAGCAGCGCAACGGCATCATGGTGGTGGACCCGGAGTTCGTCAGTTCGGTGGAAATCGAAAAGGGCTCGCAGTCGGGCATGGGCGGCGCCGGCGTGCTGGGCGGGATCGCCAGTTTCAACACCGTTCAGGCCAGTGAGTTCCTCGGCCCGGACAAGGAATACGGCGGCCGCCTGCGCGCCGGCCACGGTATCGGTGAGTTGGGCAACGGCACCTATTTCAACGGCAGCGCGCTGTTTGCCTTCGGCAATGAAGTGGGCGACTTGCTGCTGGGTGTCAGCGAACGGCATTTCGGCGATTACCGCGCCGGCACCCACAACAAGGACAACCTGGGCACCCAGATTCGCGCGCGCGATCTGTATCCCGAAGCCTGGGAAAGCTGGCTCAACAGCGAGGTCGGCGACATGGGCAGCGTGACCCGTTCGCGCTTGCTCAAGCTCGGCGTCAACCTGCCGCAGGATCAGCGGGTCCAGTTCAACTACATCGAGACCGATACCGACAGCAAGGACTCCTGGACCTGGCTCACCGATGACCTGAAGCAGTTCTATTACAAGCGCAGCGGCGCCACCGACCTCAACGCGAAGAATGCCTCGATCGACTACAGCTTCACCCCGGACAACGACCTGATCGACCTCAAGGCCAAGCTCTATTTCGTCCGTACCCGGATGGACCGCTGGAACTCCAGCAATGACGCGAGCCCGTCCAGCGGCAACTGGTATGCCCCCTACAACGATCGTTTCCAGACCGACACCTGGGGCCTGCAAGTGCAAAACACCTCGCGCTTCTACATCGGCGCGGCGGACAAGCTGACCCTGAACTACGGCACCGAGCTGTACGAAGACCGCTTCAAGCCGGAGAGCGAGCGTCTGCCAGCGGCCAACGAAAACGCTTACCCGTATGTCCAGGGCGCGACCCCGGAAGGCAAGAAGCTGACCGCGAGCCTGTTTGCCCAGGCGCAATACGAGCATGACAATTGGCTGACCCTGGATGCGGGCCTGCGCTACGACCGTTACCGCCTGAGCGGCGAAACCGGGATGACGGTGTGGATGTTTCCGGAGGGTCCCTACGAAGTCGGCGCCGCGCCCAAGACCCAGCAGCACCTGATATTCGACGAAGACATCGAGCAAGGGCACTTCTCGCCCACCTTCGGTATTGCGGTAAAGCCCGGCGTCGACTGGCTGCAGCTCTATACCCGCTGGGGCCGCGGCTGGCGCGCGCCTTCGGTGACCGAAGTGTTCATGACCGGCCGCCCGCATGCCGGTGGCGGTGCGCAGATGGTCTATCCCAACCCGTTCCTCAAGCCGGAAACCTCACACGACTGGGAGGTGGGCTTCAACATCTTCAAGGAATCGCTGTTTCGTGACGGCGACCGCCTGGGCGTGAAGGTGGCGTACTTCGATACCCGCATTGATGACTTCTCCTTCCTCGACACCAACATCAGCGTGCCCCACGAGACGGCATCGGGGATTGGCCTGGGCCGCATGGCGTATCAGAACAACGAAGAAACCACCCGTTTCCGCGGCGTGGAATATGCCCTGGACTACGACGCCGGTGATTACTACGGACGACTGGCCTACACCCACATGATCGGCACCAATGATTTCTGCTCGCGGCAGTTCTTCCTGGGCGGCGCCAAGACGCCAGTGCGGGTCGGCACGGTGACCCGGCCGGTGCAGATCGGCAACCGCATCATCCTGCGTCAGTTCACCATCAACCAGGCCGTGGACAACGAGGCCATGAGCAACCAGATGAGGTGTGGCGACATCATGGGCAACGCGACCTACATGCCGGCTGACCGCGGCTCGCTGACCCTGGGCATGCGCTTCCTCGACAACACGCTCGATATCGGTGGCCGTCTGCGCTACAGCAAGGGCAACGGCGAAAACCTCAATGACCACTCCTACGCCACCCTCGACCAGGCGATGTGGCCCAAATACAAGGTCTACGACCTCTTCGCCAGCTACTGGATGACGCCGCAGATCAACGTGGCAATGGCGCTCGAAAACGCCACTGATGAGTCCTATTTCGTGGCGATGGGCGACGTCAACAACCTGTCTCTTGCACGGGGTCGAACCCTGACCGGGATGCTTGAGTACCGCTTCTGATGCGATGAGGCGCCGGCAGCGGCCAGCGCCAGCGCATGGCTCGCGCCGGCCGCTGACGTTCATGCACCAGCCAGAGCGTGCACAGCAACATCACCAGCAGATGCCCCTGCTGAACCAGCATCGGCAACAGCATGGCCGGCCAGCAGGCGAGGATGCACCAGCCGGCCTTGCTCACGCCGTAGCCCAGGCAATCCGCCGCCATGTCCCAGCCGAAGGCGGAAATCCGCGGTGAGGCGTGGCAGCGGTTGAGGCTTTTCTGCTTGAGCGGTGTGGCTTGCCACCCCAGCGCAACCAGCATCGCCAGCGCCGTTGCCAGCCACAGCGCTTCGCCGGCCACCAGCTTGAGGCCGATCGACAGCAGGGTCAGCCCGATGCCGGCGACACTCCACAGCGCAACGTAACCCACCACGAACAACGCCACCGCCAGCGGACGGCGCCGTGGCAGGCTGCGTTGCCAAAGGGTTGCCATGGGACTGGCGAGCAGCAACGGCATCATCGCCAGCAGCATCACCAGCCAGGACTGCCATAGCCCCAACGGGTCGAGCACCAGGGCCTGGCTGATGCCACTCCAGCCGAGCGTCGAGAGCAGGTCGGCAATCGAGCCGCAGAAGGCCGGCAGCGCCGATTGTGTCGGTGCTGCCGCCAATGCCGCCCACCCCGCCAGGCTGGCGGTGGCCAGCCATGGCCAGGGACTGTGCAGCCAGGCGAGGCTACGTTGCCTGACGCTCATCCTCACTCGCCCTGACGGTAGATACTGATGCGTCCTACCGAAACGCTGTCGCCGGCACCCAGTTCCTTGTCGGGGTACAGGCTGACCTGCAGATGCTCCAGATCGAGCCCACCGCTGGCGCGCAGCGCGTCGACGATTTCAGTGATTTCCAGCGAGGCGCTGACACCGCCGCCGCCGTGTGGATCGCTGGCATCACTGGCGGCCGCGATACCGAACAACGACACGCCGCCGGCACGCAGTTCCGGATGGACGCCGGGTTGCTCGCCGTCCGGCACGTTGATGTAGACCTCGATGAACAGATTGTTGCGGCGTCCGCGGATGTTTTCCAGATTGAGGAAAACCCGCTCATGGCCAGGCGCGGCGACGTTTTCCGCTCGCAGGCCCTTCGCGGCCAGGCTTTTCGCCACTTTGGCGACGCCCGGTTTGTCCAGCCGCACTTGCGTGGCGCTCTTGCGGCCCTGCAGTTTCACGCTGCCACTGTTGGCACCGATCAGTTCGACGACAGGATCTTTCACGGCGGCCACCGTTGGGCGAGCGGCGAAGGCGACAGCGTCCTTCGCGGCCTTCGCAGGTTTCGGTACGGGATCGTGGAAGCTTTCGTAGGTATAGCCCAGCGCTTTCAGGTCGAGGGTCTGACCGACTTTCCAGAACGTGCTTTCACCGTTTTCATCCGGGAAGATGAACGGACGGCCTTGCGGAGGGCCATTGACGAAGGCGGATTCGGTCGGGTTCTGGTGGCTTGGATCTCGGTTCAGCCAGATCTGCCAGAGCCGGTCGATGTTGGCGTGGTGCAGCCAGAACACCGGGTCGAGGCCGGCGGTACGCGGATCGGCCATCAGGCCTTCATGGTATTCCGGGGAGGTGTCCGGCTTGCCGTTGTCGCCGCCGACCATGTTGTGCACGTTGTTGTGCGGGCTGCTTTCAAGCAGGCCGAACGGGTAGTCGCGGGTGCTGCCGTGGTTGAAGCCGGTGGCTGTGCCACCAAAGCCCGGGGAACCGCCGGTCTGGACGCCCGTGTACTCCGCTTCTTTGAACGCGCGGGCAAGGTCGAGTTGTACGGGGGCGAGGGTGATGTTGCCGTTCCCGTCGATGCCGTAGCGCAGGTCTACCGGTAAGGCGAGGGGGTTTGGCGTGCCGTCCGGGAGGGTCTTGTCGTAGAACTCCTGGGGCAGGCCGAGGGTGTCGGGGCGCTCTGCGTAGTCGTCGTAATCCCAATACGGCAGCGCCCAGTCTGCGGGGCCGCCCAGCTTGACGATGGCGTCACGGACGATCTTCTCGAACGACAACAGATAAGGGCGGTGCCATGGCAGGAAGAACCAGGTCCGGTGCTGGCACTGGTCCCAGAACAGTTCGCGGTCAGCGGGTGCCGGCAGTTTTTCACCAGGGGTGTAGTAACCGTCGGTGACCCACAGCTCCTTGTTGAAACCATGGATCGCGGCGAGGAAGCGCCAACTGGTCGGGTCATCGATGGGGCGCGATTGCAGTTCGCGGATCGCCTTGGCATACCACAGCAGCGTCGGGTTCCAGGTTTCGCCCAGGTTCCACAGATCCTTGCGGACATAAGTCATGTTCACGCTCTCCATATTCCATGTGAAGGGGTTCCATACGGACCGATGACGATAGTCCAGTGACGGCAATGTGCCATGACCCTATGTCGAAATGTTGAACGAAGCTGACGGCGGACACTAAAAACAGAAAAAGGGCCGGTGCTTTCGCACCGGCCCTTCAGGTCTGCCGCGTTATCAGTGTTCCGCTACGGCCTGTCTTCGCGGGGCCGTGTCGGGGTTGCCGTCATGGTCCACCACCGGGACTTCCTTGCCTTCGGCGTCGAACAATTTGCCGTCCTTGAAGTAGTCGCCATCACGCAGCACGGAGATGTCGGAGTAATTCAGGGTGCGCTCGTAACCTGCGGCGAATACCGACTGCTGGTCCGAGTTGCCGGTCTTGAAGTGGTTGAACAGCAGGTTCAGCGAGATCGCCATGATGGCTGCCGAGCTGATCCCCGAGTGGAAGATGGTTTCGAACCAGTTCGGGAAGTGATCGTAGAAGTTCGGCGCGGCGATCGGGATCATGCCGAAGCCCAGCGAGGCGGCGACGATGATCAGGTTCATGTTGTTCTTGTATTCCACCTTGGACAGGGTACGGATACCACTGGCAGCCACGGTGCCGAACAGCACGATACCGGCGCCACCGAGCACCGAGGTCGGTACTGCGGCAATGACCCGGCCCATGATCGGCAGCAAGCCGAGGACCACCAGGATCACCCCGCCGGTCGCCACCACATAACGGCTCTTGACCCCGGTCACAGCCACCAGGCCGACGTTCTGGGCGAACGCGCTCTGGGTGAAGGAACCGAAGATCGGCGCCAGGATGCTCGACGCCATGTCGGCGCGCAGGCCATCGCCCAGACGCTTGGAGTCAACCTTGGTGTCGATAATTTCGCCGACCGCAAGGATGTCCGCCGAGGTTTCCACCAGGGTCACGATGATGACGATGCACATCGACAGGATCGCTGCGATGTGGAAGGTCGGCATGCCGAAATGGAACGGCGAGGGCAGGGCGACCATCGGGCCTTCCAGCACCTTGCTGAAGTCGGCCATGCCCAGCGACCAGGCGATCAGGGTGCCGATGACCATCGCCAGGAGGATCGACAGGCGCGAGATCGACGCACTGCCGAGCTTGCTCAGGAGCAGCACGAAGGTGAAGGTCAGGGCCGCCAGGCCGATGTTTTCCATGCTGCCGAATTCTGGCGATTTGCTGTTGCCACCCATCACCCAGCGGGCCGCGACCGGCATCAGGGTCAGACCGATGGTGGTGATGACGATACCGGTCACCAGTGGCGGGAAGAACTTGGTGATGCGCGAGAAGATCGGTGTGATCAGGAACCCGAGGAACGAGGCCGCCATGACAGCGCCCAGTACCCCCGGCAGGCCACCGCCGCCTTCAGTGGAAAGGATGGCGCCCATGGTGGCAACGCCAGCGAACGACACACCCTGTACCAGCGGCAACTGGCAGCCGAAGAACGGCAGGCCAAGGGTTTGCAGCAGGGTGGCCAGGCCACCGGCGAACAGGGACGCGGCGATCAAAAGACCAATCTCCGCAGGCCCGAGACCCGCGGCCTGGCCGAGAATCAGGGGGACAGCAACGATACCGCCATACATCGTCAAAACGTGTTGCAGACCATAGGCCAGGTTGGGACCCAGGCCGAGATTTTCGTCTTCAGGACGCGGAACTGAAGACGTGCTTGGTGAGGACGTGTTCATGGGAGCGTGATCTCTGTTTTATTGTTGTGCCGCCACTGTAGACAACTGCTACATAAGATTGCCAGCACAATTGTATACAATTTTTTGATTGTCTCAGGGACACTCTGCCCTTGACTTGAGCACGATCACCTTTGCAGCTTTCGTTCCAACAGGCGTGCTTCAGCGCTGAAAGGCCACGAAAGGGCCTTTCAGGTGTAGGGGATTAGCGGGATTTAAAGCTGATCAGGTCGTCAGGTTCTAGTGGGTAGCAGGCTAAACGATCTTAAACTTCGATAAGTTCGTGGAATTCCCGCTCCAATTCGGTGCGGTCAGCCAGGTTGAGCTCGATAAGGCGGCACAGGTGCTCCATCGAGTCCAGATCGATGTGTAGACAAATGAAGCCCAGATGTGGGGGCTCTATATGGCGCAATTGCACCTGCATCCTGACTACGGCGTCTTCGCTCAGGTGCACGGCGGCCTCGAATAATTGCTCGCCGTCACCGTCCCAGTACTCCGGAGACTCGATCAACAGGCCCTTGAGCGAGATATCGATCAATTTGACCGGCCAGCACCGCTCACCCTGAACCAGTTCGGTTGGCGCATCGAAGGCAATGCGTTTGAAGCGTCGACGTTCATTCTGGTCGCTCATGCTCGGCCCTCCAAGGTTCCCCTGAACTATAGCGCAGTGCTTGCCAGCGCTCGGCAAGGGGCGCAATCTGCGATGGTGGCCATGGGCTCTGGAGGCTCTAGACCAACGTTGGGGCTGGCCTTTCCGGCCAGTATCGCTAGACTCGAAAAGCTACCTTTTTATCCACTAGCTGGAAGCGAACCATGAACAACAATAATAGCCTGGCCCGCCATATTCCCTGGCTGGCGCTGGCAGTGATAGGGGCCTGTGCGCTCGGGGTGGTTGCCCTGCGGCGTGGCGAAGCCATCAATGCCTTGTGGATTGTCGTCGCCTCGGTGGCGATTTATCTGGTTGCATACCGTTACTACAGCTTGTTCATCGCCACCAAGGTGATGCAGCTGGACCCACGTCGGGCCACTCCGGCGGTCCTCAACAACGATGGCCTGGACTACGTCCCGACCAACAAGCACATCCTCTTCGGTCACCACTTCGCCGCCATTGCCGGCGCCGGCCCGCTGGTCGGTCCGGTTCTCGCCGCGCAAATGGGTTATCTGCCCGGCACGCTCTGGCTGATCGCCGGTGTGGTCCTGGCCGGCGCGGTGCAGGACTTCATGATCCTGTTCCTCTCTACTCGCCGCAACGGCCGCTCCCTGGGCGACATGGTGCGCGAGGAGATGGGCCGGATTCCGGGGACCATCGCCCTGTTCGGCTGCTTCCTGATCATGATCATCATCCTCGCGGTGCTGGCGCTGATCGTGGTCAAGGCCCTGGCCGAGAGCCCATGGGGCATGTTCACGGTGATGGCGACCATCCCGATCGCGATGTTCATGGGCATCTATATGCGCTACATCCGCCCGGGCCACATCGGCGAAATCTCGCTGATCGGCGTGGTGCTGCTGCTCCTGTCGATCTGGCTGGGGGGCCAGGTTGCCGCTGATCCGGTCTGGGGCCCGGCGTTCACCTTCACGGGCGTGCAGATCACCTGGATGCTGGTGGGCTACGGCTTCGTCGCCGCGGTGCTGCCGGTCTGGCTGGTGCTGGCACCGCGTGACTACCTGTCCACCTTCCTCAAGATCGGTACCATCATTGCGCTGGCCATCGGCATCCTGGTCATCGCGCCCGAGCTGAAAATGCCGGCGCTGACCCAGTTCACCGACGGCACCGGTCCGGTCTGGAAAGGCACCCTGTTCCCGTTCCTGTTCATCACCATCGCCTGTGGCGCCGTGTCCGGCTTCCATGCGCTGATCTCCTCGGGCACCACGCCCAAGCTGCTGGACAACGAAACCAACGCCCGTTACATCGGCTACGGCGGCATGTTGATGGAGTCCTTCGTCGCCATCATGGCCATGGTTGCCGCCTCGGTGATCGAGCCGGGTGTCTACTTCGCCATGAACAGCCCGGCCGCAGTAGTCGGCGCCGACGTCGTGTCGGTGGCGCAGACCGTCAGCAGTTGGGGCTTCGCGATCACGCCGGAGCAGCTCGAAGCAACCGCCCGTGACATCGGCGAGCACACCATCCTGGCCCGTGCCGGTGGTGCGCCGACCCTGGCGGTGGGTATCGCGCAGATCCTCCACCAGGTGTTGCCGGGTGAGAACACCATGGCGTTCTGGTATCACTTCGCGATCCTGTTCGAGGCGCTGTTCATCCTCACCGCGGTAGATGCTGGTACCCGAGCCGGTCGCTTCATGCTGCAGGACCTGCTGGGCAGCTTCGTTCCGGCGCTGAAACGCACCGAATCCTGGGGCGCCAACCTGCTGGCCACCGCCGGCTGCGTAGCGCTGTGGGGGTATCTGCTGTATCAGGGCGTGATCGATCCGCTGGGTGGCATCAACACCTTGTGGCCGCTGTTTGGTATCTCCAACCAGATGCTGGCCGGTATCGCGCTGATGCTCGGCACCGTGGTCCTGATCAAAATGAAGCGCCAGCGCTACATGTGGGTCACACTGGTTCCAGCGGTATGGCTGCTGATCTGCACCACCACCGCTGGCCTGATCAAGCTGTTCGACCCGAACCCGGCGGTCGGCTTCCTGGCCCTGGCCAACAAGTACAGCACCGCGCTGGACGCCGGCCAGGTTCTGGCTCCTGCCAAGGACATCGGGCAAATGCAGCATGTGATCTTCAACGCCTACACCAACGCTACCCTGACCGTGCTGTTCCTGATCGTCGTGTTCAGCGTCCTGTTCTTCGCCATCAAGGTCGGCATCGCCGCCTTCGGCAAGAAAGAGCGCACCGACAAGGAAACGCCTTTCCAGGCGCAACCAGACGCTTAACCGAGGAATGCCATCATGTTCAACGACCTGGGTCGACTGGGTAAGTACCTGGGGCAGGCAGCCCGCCTGATGGTCGGGATGCCCGACTACGACAACTATGTCGAACACATGCAGGGCAAGCACCCGGACAAGCCGATGATGAGCTACGAGGAGTTCTTCCGGGAACGCCAGGAAGCTCGCTACGGCGGCAAGGGTGGGCCCAAGTGCTGTTGAAACACAGCGCTTGGCGTCAGTGACAGACCTGTGGGAGCTCGGTGCGCCGGGCTCCCACAGTCATTTTCAGCGTCAGGAGAATTCCCCGTGCAGTCCCCCATTCCCGTTACCGTGCTCAGCGGCTTCCTCGGTGCCGGCAAGACCACCTTGCTGCGGCACATCCTCAAGGCCGAGCACGGCCTGAAAATCGCCGTCATCGAGAACGAGTTCAGTGATGCCGGTATCGATAGCCAGTTGCTCGGCGACGAACCGGTGCAGGTCATGACTCTGGCCAACGGCTGCGTCTGCTGCAGTATCCACACCGACCTGACCAAGGCTCTGTTCCTGCTGCTGGAGCGCCTGGACAGCGGTGAAATCGCCTTCGACCGGCTGGTGATCGAATGCACCGGCCTGGCCGATCCCGCGCCAGTGGCGCAGACCTTCTTCATCGAAGAGGAACTGCGCGAGCGCTACATCCTCGACGGCATCATCACCCTGGTGGACGCGGTCCACGCCGACCTGCACCTGACCCAGGCCATCGCCCAGGCCCAGATCGGCTTCGCTGACCGGCTGCTGTTGAGCAAGACCGACCTGGCGGACAGCCAGTCCGTCGAAGCCCTGACCGACAGGCTTGGCCGGATCAACCGCCGCGCGCCAATTCGCGTGGTCGATAACGGCCGCATCGACCTCGCCGAACTGCTGGATGTGCGGGGCTTCAACCTCAATGCCGACCTCGGTGGCGGCTTGAGCCTGCGCCCGGTGGCGGGTCCGGCGACCCCGGACCGTATTTCCAGCATGGTCCTGCGCACGGAAACCCCGCTCGACATCGACCGCCTCAGCGACTTCATGAACGAGTTGCTGGAAGAGCACGGCAAACAGTTGCTGCGTTACAAAGGCGTACTGAACATCGCCGGCGAAGACCGTCGCCTGGTGTTCCAGGGCGTGCTGAAACTCTATGGTTTCGACTGGGACACCGAATGGGCCGAGGGAGAGGCCCGCGAGAGCGTGATGGTGTTCATCGCCGATCAACTGCCGGAAGAGAAGATCCGGGCGGGGTTTGAGGCGTTGACTGGCAGTTGATGAGGACGGGTCTGACTGGTTGCTGTGCAGACAGGCTGGCCGCTAGGCATGCCGCTGGTCAGGAAAATGGAGCGTGGCCTTTGGGAAGTCCGTGTCGATTTGGGTGAGACCCGTGCCCGGGTACTCTTCACGCTTGTGGAGGATGTCATGGTCTTGCTCCACGGCTTCATCAAGAAGAGTCAGAAAACGCCGTTGTCCGACCTGGAAACCGCCAGGCAACGAAAGGCGAAGTTGTGGAGGCAGTGAATGAACCAACATATTGGGTCGGACTTTGACGACTTCCTTGCCGATGAAGGCCTTGGTGAGGAGGTTTCCGCTGCTGCACTCAAGCGGGTGATCGCCTGGCAGCTCGAGCAGGCGATGAAAGAACAGAGGATCAGCAAGAAAGCCTTGGCTGAGCGAATGAAAACGAGTCGAACAGCGGTGGACAGAGCGTTGGATCAAAGTGATCCCGGCATGACGCTGGCGACGCTTGCGAGCGCCGCTCGAGCTTTGGGACAGCGCGTCGAGGTGCGTTTGGTTCCCGAGGGATGTTCCCGGCAACCGTGATATTCCGCCCACAAAAAAACCGATGCCAGTCACCCGGCATCGGTTTTTTCATGCCCGGCAATCAAGCCACCGGGCGCTCATCGGTTAATCAGTTGCCGTAAACCGGCAGCTTCTTGCAGATGGCTTTGACTTTCTCGCGAACAGCGTCGATCACCGCTTCGTTGTTCAGGTCAGCCAGGATGTCGCAGATCCAGCCAGCCAGTTCCTTGCACTCGGTTTCCTTGAAGCCGCGAGTGGTCACTGCCGGGGTGCCGAAGCGCAGGCCGGAGGTGACGAACGGGGAGCGTGGGTCGTTTGGCACGGAGTTCTTGTTCACGGTGATGAAGGCGCGACCCAGGGCGGCGTCGGCGTCTTTACCGGAGATCTCTTGTTTGATCAGCGAGAGCAGGAACAGGTGGTTCTCGGTACCGCCGGAAACCACGTCGAAACCGCGCTCGATGAAGACGCTGGCCATGGCCTGGGCGTTTTTCACGACCTGTTGCTGGTAAGCCTTGAACTCAGGCTGCAGCGCTTCCTTGAAGCAGATGGCCTTGGCGGCGATCACGTGCTCCAGTGGGCCACCTTGGGCGCCCGGGAAGACGGCGGAGTTCAGCTTCTTCTCGATGTCGGCGTTGGCGCGAGCCAGGATCAGGCCACCACGCGGACCGCGCAGGGTCTTGTGAGTGGTGGTGGTGACGACGTCGGCGAATGGAACCGGGTTCGGGTAGACGCCCGCGGCAACCAGACCGGCAACGTGGGCCATGTCGACGAACAGGTAGGCACCGACCTTGTCGGCGATTTCGCGGAAGCGAGGGAAGTCCAGGACTTGCGAGTAAGCCGAGAAACCGGCAACGATCATTTTCGGCTTGTGCTCGACCGCCAGGCGCTCGACTTCGTCGTAGTCGATCAGGCCATTGCCGTCGATGCCGTATTGAACAGCGTTGTACAGCTTGCCCGACGAACTCACGGCGGCGCCGTGGGTCAGGTGGCCGCCGTGGGCCAGGCTCATGCCGAGGATGGTGTCGCCCGCTTGCAGCAGGGCCAGGTAAACAGCGCTGTTGGCTTGCGAACCCGCGTGCGGCTGGACGTTGGCGTAGTCGGCGCCGAACAGTTCCTTGGCGCGGTCGATGGCCAGTTGCTCAACCACGTCGACGAACTCGCAACCACCGTAGTAGCGCTTGCCTGGATAGCCTTCAGCGTACTTGTTGGTCAGCACCGAACCCTGGGCCTCCATCACGGCTGGGCTGGTGTAGTTTTCCGAAGCGATCAGCTCGATGTGCTCTTCCTGGCGCTGAGCTTCTTGCTGCATGGCTTCGAAGAGCTCGGCGTCGTACTTGGCAATGGTCAAATCACGGCTGAACATGGCGGTCCTCAAGGATCGGGGTGAAATAGGCGGGCATTCTACCCCATAGACTTTTGTCTGGCATATGAAAGGGGATCATCTGGCAGACAAATGGGATTCACGCAGGATCACTCAAGCATGAACAGGGTTTCGTTACTGAATTGCGCCTCGAACTGGTTAGGCGGCATCGGGCGCCCGAACAGGTAGCCCTGGACCTCGTCACAGCCGTGTTCGCGCAGGAACTCCAACTGTTCGTGCGTTTCCACGCCCTCGGCGATTACCGCCAGGTTCAGGCTGTGGGCCATGGCGATGATGGCCCGGGCGATCTGCGCGTCCTGCTCGCCTTCCGGCAGGCCGTCGACGAAGGTGCGGTCGATCTTCAGCACGTCGATCGGGAACTGCTTGAGGTAGTTCAGCGATGAATAGCCGGTGCCGAAGTCGTCTACCGCGATGCTCAGGCCGAGGTTCTTAAGGCTGTCGAGAATTTGCATCGCCTCGTTGACCTCGCGCATCAGGATGCTTTCGGTCAGTTCCAGTTCCAGGCACGCTGGCGGCAGCTCGGTTTCCTTGAGGATGTTGGCGATCCGCGTACCGAGTTGGCCGTCGGAGAACTGCCGCGCGGAGATGTTCACCGAAACTTTCGGCACGCGCACCCGCGCCTGATGCCAGGACTTGAGCTGGCGGCACGCCTCGGCGATGACCCAGTCGCCCACATCCACCACCAGGCCGAGTTCTTCGATCACCGGGATGAAATCCCCCGGTGGCACCAGCCCGCGCTGCGGGTGACGCCAGCGCAGCAGCGCTTCGGCGCCGGTCAGGCGTTTGCCGTCGCCGCTGAACTGCGGTTGGTAATAAAGGATGAACTCGTTCTGCTCCAGCGCGTGGCGCAGGTCGCTTTCCAGCTCCAGACGCTCCAGGGCGCTGGCGTTCATGTCCGCCTGGTAGAACTGGAAGTTGTTCTTGCCGCGTTCCTTGGCGTGGTACATGGCCGTGTCGGCGTTTTTCATCAACTGGCTCAGTTCGCTGCCGTCCTGCGGGCTGAGAGCGATGCCGATACTGGCGGTGACGAAGAACTCGCGGTTTTCCAGGACGAACGGTCGTACCAGACTGCCAAGAATCTGCTCAGCCACATTGATGGCGCGGTTCAGCGCCATTTCCCGGGTCGCCCGTGGTTGCAGCAGCAGGGTGAATTCGTCGCCGCCCATGCGCGCCACGGTGTCGTCGTCGTCGACGCAGTCCAGCAGGCGCTCGGCCATGTCCTTGAGCATGCGGTCGCCGGCGGCGTGGCCGAGGGAGTCGTTGATCGGCTTGAAGCGGTCGAGGTCGAGGAACATCAGCACCACCCACGACTTGTGCCGCTCGGCCTGTTGCAGCGCCGTGTGCAGGCGGTCCTGGAACAGCGTGCGGTTGGGCAGGTGGGTCAGGGCGTCGTAGTAGGCCAGGCGGTGAATGCGTTGTTCGCTGGCCTTGCGCTCGCTGATATCGGTGAAGAAGCACACGTAGCTGGCCAGGTCGCCTTCGTCGTCGAGCACCGCAGTGATGCCGACCCACGCCGGGTAATGCTCGCCATTGCGCCGCTTGAGCCAGACTTCGCCTTCCCAGGTGCCGCGCTGGTGCAGTTGCTTGAGCACATAGCGCAGGTGCGCTTCCTGTTGTTCATCGACGGTAAGCATGCCGGGCAACTGGTCGAGCACATCGCTCACGGCATAGCCGCTGACCCGGCTGAACGCCTCGTTGGCCTGGACGATGTAGCCGGCCGGGTCGGTGATGAGGATCGCCGAGGTCGAGTGCTCGAAAACCGTTGCCGCCATGCGCAGGTCTTTTTCCGCGCGGCGTTGCTGGCTGATATCGCGGCCAACGCCGAGGATGCCGCCGAACTGGTCGTGCTCGTCCCAGACCAGCACCAGGCGCAGTTCGATGGGGATCTTGCGGCCGTCGGCGCGCAGGCAGTCGAACAGGAACAACTGGGTCGGCACCTGGGTGCGCAGGGCTTCCAGTTGCGCGGCATCGCCGAGGGCGCGGTTGACCCGCTCGACCAGGGCGGACAGCCCGGTCAGTTGCGCCGGGTTGGCGATGGTCGATTGCCAGCCGTTGTTGAAGATCCACTCGACGTCATAGCCCAGCACTGCCCGCACGGACGGGCTGACATAGTTGAGGCGCAACTGGTCGTCGGTGGAGAAGATCACGTCGCTGATGCTTTCGGCGAGCATGCGGTAGCGTTGTTCGCTGTCGCGCAGCGATTCGCTGGCTTCGAGCTGGTCGGTGACGTCCTTGGCCACGCCGATGATCCGCGTGACGTGGCCGGCCACGTCGCGGGTCAGCGCCTGTTCGCGGATGTCGTAGCGGCGCCAGCGCTGATCGTGATGGCGGAAGCGCAACTGGCAGTGCAGTTGCTCGACGTAGCCGCTCTGGCGCTGCTGCTGGCGCAGGTCGCGGTAGAGCGCGGCGTCTTCCGGGTGCAGCAGGACTTCCCAGAAGAACTCGCCCATCTGCGCCAGTTCGTTGCGCGCGTAGCCCAGGGTCTGGCCGAGGTGGCGGTTGCTGAAAATCATCCGCAGGCTCTGCACGTCCTGGACGTAGAGCTGATCCGGAACGGTGCGGACCACGTCGGACCAGAAGCTCTCGCGCTCCAGCAACGACAGTTCGACGCGCTTGCGGCTGGTGATATCGCTAATGCTGAGGATCACCGCGTGATAGTCGCGACGCGCCTCCGGGAACCGCACCATCAGCCACAGGTGCTGCTCCAGCCCTTGCTCGGTCGGCAGGCGCACTTCCAGTTCCAGTTGCGCTTGGTTGTCCAGCACAGCGCCCAGCAGTTGCAGACCTATGCCATCGTTTTCCAGCGCGCTGCCGGCGACCAGTTGCCGCCAGGCCCCCTCGCAGCAATCCACCCCCAGCAGTTGCAGGGCGACCTGGTTCACTTCGGTGACTTTCAGTTCGTGCAGGAGGATTTCGCGCAGCGCCGGGTCCAGTTCCAGGCGTTGCTCCAGTTCGTTGCGGCTGCGCAGGCGCAGGCGTTCGAGGATCGCGGCAAGGCCCGAGAGGTCGAGCACGCAGAGGGCGACGCCGGTGCTTTCGAAAATATCCTGGTAGCGCCGACGACCTTCCTGCAAGACGCGATTGCGGCGGCGCATGTTGATCAGCGCCAGCAGCGGTAGCAGGGCACAGAGCACGACCAGCATGGCTTTGCCGACCAGCGCCGGAAGCAGGTCGCGGCGGCTGCGTTCGGCGTCATAGAGGCCGCGCAGTTGCCAGTCGCTGTTGTCGAGGAAGGCCAGCATCACGCTTTGCAGCGGCGCCTGTTCGCTATTCGGCGTGGTGTCCGGGCGCGGTTGCAGGTGAGTGCTGATGATTTCCCCGGCCCGGCTGTTTTCCAGTTGCCACTGCGGTTTGACCGCGTGCTCCAGGCGGCTGGCCAGTTGCTGGTACCAGGTCGGCTGCATGCGCAGCAGCCAGTAGCCGTTGCTGGTTTCGCCGGGCTGGCGCAGCAGCAGGTAAATAAAGGCATTGTCGTCAGCGTTGCTGAAACGGTAGGTGCTGTCGCGGTTCTGCCGGAGCAACTCGGCCATCGCCGGTTGGTCGGGGGAGTTGTCCATGCTGTCACGCAGGATCTGCCCATCGCCATTCAGCCAGGCGAGACTGTGCAGGGCCGGCATTTGTTGATGCAGGCGAGTGAACAGGGCGGGGACGGCATCTTCGTCCGGAACCGCGGCATTGGCCTGCAGCAGGTTCAGCGCGGACTGGGCGTCGAGGGCCAGGCTCAGGTTGAGGCGGTCGGCGAGTTCGGCGGCGGCATCGACACTGTGTTGGCGGCGATCGGCGAGGGTGTGCTGGTACTGATCGAGCATCTGCCAGAACAACAGGGCCAGCAAAAGCAGCACCAGGATCGCCAGTGCGCCCTTCAGCGACCCGCGCAGGGACTGACCCGACGCAGTGGAGGCTTTGCGCAAGGAGGACGGCTGAGTGAGATTGGTCAAACGGTGATCCTGCGGTATGGCTGGCCGTGGTCCAGCAGCGCGAGAGCAATGCCAGCCACACGGGCGGCGATCCAGGGCTGCACTATAAGCCTGACGCCCGAAGGGCGGCTAGCATGCCTTGAGTTGTGGCAAAGTGCCAGTCATCTTCGTCGCAAAGATTCGACCTGACGAAAGGTCGTCACGACCGCCGGGATACGCTCAACGGGGATGCCCCTGCCCGCCGCCCTCCAGTTCGGGTAACCTTACGGGTTCCGACTACCAGATAGACAAGGGTGAGGCCGTTGCCTGAGCCCGCCGCGCACCTGCCCCGCGAAAACGCCGGCAGCGCCGCGACGCAGGCCAGTAGCGCCTTTCCCTGACACCCGGTTTGTTCCAGCCCTGTCCTAGCGACGGGGCTTTTCCAACGATTCGAGCGAGGTCCGCATTTTGGCTCAATACGTTTACACCATGCACCGGCTGAGCAAAGTTGTTCCGCCCAAGCGTGAAATCCTCAAGAACATCTCCCTGTCGTTCTTCCCCGGCGCCAAGATCGGCGTGCTCGGCCTGAACGGTTCGGGTAAATCCACCCTGCTGAAAATCATGGCTGGCGTCGACACCGAGTTCGACGGCGAAGCCCGTCCGATGCCGGAACTGAACGTCGGTTACCTGCCGCAGGAGCCGCAACTGGATCCGGCCAAGACCGTACGTGAAGTGGTCGAAGAAGCGGTCAGCGTGATCAAGGATGCCCAGGCCCGCCTGGACGAGGTCTACGCTGCCTACGCCGAACCGGATGCCGATTTCGACAAGCTGGCCGCCGAACAGGCCAAGCTGGAAGCCATCCTGCAGGCCAGCGACGGTCACAACCTGGAGCGCCAACTGGAAGTCGCCGCCGACGCGCTGCGCCTGCCGGCCTGGGACGCCAAGGTCGAGCACCTTTCCGGTGGTGAAAAACGCCGCGTCGCCCTGTGCCGCCTGCTGCTGTCCGCGCCGGACATGCTGCTTCTCGACGAACCTACCAACCACCTGGACGCCGACTCCGTCGCCTGGCTGGAACACTTCCTCCACGACTTCCCGGGCACTGTAGTCGCGATTACCCACGACCGTTACTTCCTGGACAACGTCGCTGGCTGGATCCTTGAACTCGACCGCGGCGCCGGTATCCCTTACGAGGGCAACTACTCTGGCTGGCTGGAAGCCAAGTCCGACCGTCTGGCCCAGGAGTCGAAGCAGCAATCGGCTCATGAAAAGGCCATGAAGGAAGAACTGGAGTGGGTGCGCAAAGGCGCCAAGGCCCGCCAGTCCAAGTCCAAGGCCCGTCTGCAACGCTTCGAAGAAATGCAATCGCAGGAATTCCAGAAGCGCAGCGAGACCAACGAGATCTACATCCCGGCCGGTCCTCGCCTGGGCGACAACGTCATCGAGTTCAAGAACGTCAGCAAAGGCTATGGCGACCGCGTGCTGATCGACAACCTGTCGTTCGTCATGCCAAAAGGCGCGATCGTCGGCGTAATCGGTGGTAACGGTGCGGGTAAATCGACCCTGTTCCGCATGCTGATGGGCAAGGAACAACCGGATTCGGGCAGCATCTCGATCGGTGAAACCGTGCAACTGGCCTGCGTTGACCAGAGCCGTGACGACCTGGACGGTAACAAGACCGTGTTCCAGCAGATCTCCGACGGTTCCGACCAGATTCGCATCGGCAACTACGAGATCCCGTCGCGCACTTATGTTGGCCGCTTCAACTTCAAGGGCGGCGACCAGCAGAAGTTCGTCAAGGACCTCTCCGGTGGTGAGCGTGGCCGTCTGCACCTGGCGCTGACCCTGAAAGAGGGCGCCAACGTCCTGCTGCTTGACGAACCGTCCAACGACCTGGACGTTGAAACCCTGCGTTCGCTGGAGGAAGCCCTGCTGGACTTCCCGGGCGCCGCCATTGTGATCTCTCACGATCGCTGGTTCCTGGACCGCGTCGCGACTCACATCCTGGCGTACGAAGACGACTCGCAAGCCGTGTTCTTCGAAGGCAACTACACCGAGTACGAAGCCGACCGCAAGAAGCGTCTTGGCGAAGCTGCGGCACAACCGCACCGCGTACGGCACAAGAAGCTGGCTCAGTAAGTCGGTAATTGATGCACAGGAATGGGGCCTTCATGGCCCCATTTTTGTGCCTGTCTGGAGGTCATCGCGAGCAAGCTCGCTCCTACAGAAAGCTGTGGTTTTACGTGGCCCCTGTAGGAGCGAGCTTGCTCGCGATGGCCCTAAAAAACCACATGCTTGTGTATACATTTATAGAAATGCACCAAAAAATTTCATAAAAACGACATTTCGCCCTGTTCCAGTGCGATTGCTTCTTGGTAAAGTCCCGAAAAAACCAAAAAGTCCAACTCCCTCGGTGAGATGTCTACTCATGATCGAATCTGTCGACCACTTCCTCGCACGTCTGAAACAACGCGATCCCGCCCAACCCGAATTCCACCAGGCAGTGGAAGAAGTCCTGCGTAGCCTCTGGCCTTTCCTAGAAGCCAACCCGCGTTACCTCGAAGCCGGCATCCTCGAACGCATGGTCGAGCCTGAGCGCGCCATTCTGTTCCGCGTTTCCTGGGTCGATGACCACGGCAAGGTCCAGGTCAACCGCGGCTACCGCATCCAGATGAGCAGCGCCATCGGCCCGTACAAGGGCGGCCTGCGCTTCCACCCGTCGGTGAACATCGGCGTTCTGAAATTCCTCGCCTTCGAACAAGTGTTCAAGAACTCCCTGACCTCGCTGCCCATGGGCGGCGGCAAGGGCGGCTCGGACTTCGATCCGAAGGGCAAGAGCGACGCGGAAGTCATGCGCTTCTGCCAGGCGTTCATGAGCGAGCTGTACCGCCACATCGGTGCCGACCTCGACGTTCCTGCCGGCGATATCGGTGTGGGCGCGCGGGAAATCGGCTTCATGTTCGGGCAGTACAAGCGCCTGGCCAACCAGTTCACCTCGGTGCTGACCGGCAAGGGCATGAACTACGGTGGCAGCCTGATTCGCCCGGAAGCCACCGGCTACGGCTGCGTGTACTTCGCCGAAGAAATGCTCAAGCGTGAAGACAAGCGCATCGACGGCCGCCGCGTAGCTATCTCCGGCTCGGGCAACGTCGCCCAGTACGCCGCGCGCAAGGTCATGGACCTGGGCGGCAAAGTGATCTCGCTGTCGGACTCCGAAGGCACCCTGTTCGCAGAATCCGGCCTGACCGATGAACAGTGGGACGCGCTGATGGAGCTGAAAAACGTCAAGCGCGGCCGCCTGAGCGAACTGGCTACCCAGTACGGTCTGGAATTCCGTGCTGGCCAGCGCCCATGGAGCCTGCCGTGCGACATCGCGCTGCCTTGCGCGACCCAGAACGAGCTGGACCAGGAAGACGCCCGCGCCCTGCTGGCCAACGGCTGCATCTGTGTGGCCGAAGGCGCGAACATGCCAACCACGCTGGAAGCGGTGGACCTGTTCATCGAAAAAGGCACCCTCTTCGCGCCGGGCAAGGCCTCCAACGCCGGTGGTGTTGCGGTCAGCGGCCTGGAAATGTCGCAGAACGCCATGCGTCTGTTGTGGACCGCCGGTGAAGTGGACAGCAAGCTGCACAACATCATGCAGTCGATCCACCACGCCTGCGTTCACTACGGTGAAGAGAACGGCCGCATCAACTATGTCAAAGGCGCCAACATCGCCGGCTTCGTGAAAGTCGCCGACGCCATGCTGGCTCAAGGCGTGGTCTAAGCATCGGGCTCCGGCTCGATGGCGATGACCTCGATCGACTGATCACCCACGGGTCGTCGCCATACAACCTCGTCACCCGGGCCTGCCCCCAGCAGCGCCCGGCCCAGCGGGGAACCCCAGTTGATCAGGCCGGCAGCGATGTCGGCCTGATCTTCTCCCACCAGTTGCACCTTGTGCTCCCGGTCCTCCTCGTCGAGGTAGGTCACCCGGCTGCCGATCTGTACCTTGTCGCGCGACAGCGCCGGTGGCACCACCTGGGCGCTGTGTTGCCTTGCGTTGAAATAGCGCAGGTCGCGCTCGATATCGGCGAGGCGCTGCTTGTCCGCCTGCTCACCCTGGGCGAGCAGTTCGCTGCGTAGGCGATTGAGTTGCGCCACCCGCTGCTGCAGGTGCGCCAGGCCTTGGGCGGTGACGTAGTTGGGCTGGTCGCTGACCTTGCGCTCCACCGGTTGGCTGGCCTGAGCGGCGGCCTGGTCTTCGTTGACGAATGCACGGCTCATGAACGGTCTCCTTTGCCAGAAGACCATGCTGACAGGCCCGTGGTTTCAATGGTTATCCACAGGCGACCTTTCAGCGTCGATAGGCGCGCGCGGCATCGCGGTCCTTTTCGTGTTGCCATTGTTCTTCGCGCTCGTCCCAGTGGCGGTTGTAGTAGTTCTGTTGCTCCTGGTTCTGCTGCATCGCCTGGCATTGACGGAAACCGTCGTCCCAGCCGGATTCATACTGGTGGTTGTGCAGGTAGCGCGGGACGTCCTTGCGAAAATCCCCGGTCATCACGCCGGCAGCCTGTCGGCCGCTGCTGCAGCCATCCTGGAAACCATCGGCGTAGGGCGCTGGATAACCCTGATTGATCAATTGCTGATGGGTTGATTCGCAACCCGCCAGTAACAACAGAAAACACAACCAGTAGCGCCGCATGACAAGACTCTCCACAAGATAAGGAAAGTCTAGGAGGGGGAATGTCAGTGTGCTGTCAAAAGGCCGTGAAACTGTTGCAGGCGATGAGGCCCTCAAGGCCTCAGTAGTTGTACCACTTCAACTCCAGCATCACTTCGTTCTGCGCCGTCGCCAGTTGGCTGAACTCGCGCTTGGCGCTCAGGCGCAGGCCCAGGCTGTCGCTCAGTTCCCACTGCTGGTTCAGGCTCAGGCTGCGCCGCACTTCGCCGTTGATGAAGTAATCACCCTTGGCCTCAACGCTCAGGTTGCCCAGCCCGTTGCGCCACAGCAGCCCGGTGTTGAAGCCCGCCGCGGGTGCGATGAACTGGGAGAAGTCGTTGTGGTGTTCGACCCGTACCGTGCCGAGGGCGAAGCCAAGCATGTCGTCGCTCAGTGCCCAAGTGCCACCGGCGCCGCCGTTGACATGGCTGACCAGCACTTCATCGTCATGCTTGCCCGGCACCCGCTCAAGGCCGCCCGCCACCTGCCATGACCAGGGTTGCAGCAGGTCGTTGCGCGGGGTCAGCGAGCGGATGGTCGCGAGGTCGAGGCGTTGCACCTGCCAGTCGTTGCCCTCGTACTGGCGGAGCTTGAGTTGCAGAATCTCGATCTGCGCGCCCAACGGGAAACCGTAGAGGTTGTCGTTGAGGTCGTGGTAGGCCATGCGCAGGCCATATTCGGCAAAGGCGCGGTCTTTACGAGTGCCGACGCCGAGTTGCCAGGTCCGCGACTGGTGGCCGTCCTCCGGAAGCCCGGGGCGTTCGACCTGCAACGGTGGCGGTGGATTGCGGTTGATCGCGCGTAGCAACTCGAAACTGCGTTTGGCTTGAGCCGGATCACGTTCCTGGCCGTTGGCGCGGTAGCGTTCCAGCCGGTAAGCGGCGTCTTGCACCAGCGCCTGGCGCTCCCGGGGCAGGGCGGTGAATTCGCTGTTTTGCAAATGGCCGGTATCGGCGGCGAGGGCCAGCACCTGTTGCTGCTCGGTTTTTTCCAGAGGTGCGGCGCGCTCCAGTAGCTCGCGTTCGCGGGACGGACGGTAGTCGGTGCGCTCCACCAGCCCGGCGTGCTTGACCGCCTTGACCGTGTCGGTCGGGATCGCCGTCAGCGGGAATTGCGACGTCAGGTCCAGGCTCGGGCGTGCCACCTGGAGCAATTCCAGCAGGCGGTAGGAGCAGTTCTCGTCGAAGAAGAAGTAGTCGAAGCGGATCTGCTTGAGTTCCCAGATGTGTTCGACCATCCGCCCGGTTTCCTCGGGCGTGAGGTTCAGCCGGTACTCCCAGAGGTCGCGGTTTTCCAGGCTGCGGTACTCGGACAGTTTTTCCTGGTAGGGCACCAGCGCGAACAGCCCGGGATAGCCGCCCATCAGGCCCTTCCAGGCGTAGAGAATGCTGTTGTCGTTGCCTTCGATGTAGGCACCGAAGTTGACCGCGTAGCTGAGTAGCGCGGTCTCGTTGCTTTGCACATCGGCCTGGTCGATGCGCAGCAGGGTGTGGCCGAACATCGACGATGGGCTGTTCAGGTAGGCGGCAGGGAAAATCAGCACCGCGCTGTGCGGCGAGACGTCCTTGAACCACTGCCGGTATTCCTTGCAGTCCGGTGTTGGCAGGTCATTGAGTTGCAGTTGCTCGCGCAACCAGCGGGTGCGTGCCGGGAAGACGCACTGCGCGTGCTTCTCGCCCTTGCTGACGGGGTCATAGAGCGCCTTGTACGTGGCCGCCAGTTCCCGGTCAGGGTGGTGGGCGCCGTCTTCGGCGAGGAAGAAACGCTTGTCGTCGACATAGCTGCGCCAGCCTCCGAGCTTGCCTGTTTCGTAGTGGCCAAGGCTGATCCAGTAGGGATCGGCGGCCAGCCGTTGCAGGCGCGAATCGTCCATGAAAGGTGCGGCGTGCAGCGGGGCGCAGACACAGAGCGCCAGGTAGGCAAGGCGTTTGAGCATGTCGGGCAACTACGTCTGAATGAAGCCGAATGGGATGAACAACCCGCCCCGGTGAGGGGCGGGGTGACGCTGCTTAGGCCGGGGTAGCGTACTTGGCCAGGCGAGTGTCGGACTTGAGTACGGCGAGGGTGTTGGTGTGGACGTCTTCGGCGGTGGCGTCCGCGGTCTTGAAGATGTCCTGGAAGTGTTGATGGGTGACTGCGGCGAAGTGCGCGCGGTCTTCCGGTGCTACACCGAGAACCACGGCGTAGGTGGTCAGGGCTTCGCCCTGGCCCTTGGCCATGTCTTCGGAGAGCTCGTTCATCATGCCGTTCATGGCAATCCAGGATTTGCCGCCGTAGGTCAGCGCAGCGTTGGTCGAGCAGCCGTTGGTGCCCGAGGTCATGCCGAAGGTTGCGTTGCCGGAGGTGCCGTTGGTGGTGGATGCGAGGAAGTGAGCGGGAGTGCCGCGTTGGCCTTCGAACAGCATGTTGCCCCAGCCGCAGTCCGGGCCGCCTGGCGCTTGGGCCATGGCGTTGATCGAAACCGCGGTGAACAGAGTACCCAGAAGAATCCGTTTCATAGCTTTGTTCTCTTTTTGATGTGCAAACCAAAGGTCAGGGTTATCTGGCCTGCCATAGGTGGTCGTGCCAGATCGGGTCCGGTTATCTACCCGGCCGCGCAGTGTAGAGTTTAGGCACGATCCCGCGGTTCCGTGATTAATTGCGAAATATTGCTTTAACACACATTTGCACGGCTCATTCAGCCCTGTAGGCAAATGCGCCAAGAGCCTTGCAACGCGGGCGCGGGCGGCGCCAGAATGCCGACATCTGCCCCGCCGAAGTAAGGAAGCCCGATGCCCGATCCTGTCGCTGCGAGCCTGCGTCTTGCGCCAGAAGCCCTGACCCGGCCGTTTTCCGCTGAACAGTTCGCCTTCTCCACAACCAATGATCTGGAGCCATTTCGCGGTGTGCTGGGCCAGGAACGTGCGGTCGAAGCCTTGCAGTTCGGCGTCGCCATGCCACGTCCGGGATACAACGTATTTGTCATGGGCGAGCCGGGTACCGGCCGCTTCTCGTTCGTCAAACGCTACCTGAAAGCCGAAGGCAAGCGCCTGCACACGCCGTCGGACTGGGTCTACGTCAGCAACTTCGACGAACTGCGCGAGCCGCGCGCGGTGGAACTGCCCGCCGGCAGTGCGAACACCTTCATCGCCGACATCGGCGGCCTGATCGACAACCTGCTGGCGACCTTCCCGGCGGTCTTCGAGCACCCGTCCTACCAGCAGAAGAAAAGCGCCATCGACCGTGCGTTCAACCAGCGCTACGACCGTGCGCTGGACGTGATCGAGCGCGCTTCGCTGGAGAAGGATGTGGCGCTGTACCGCGACAGCACCAACGTCGCGTTCACCCCGATGAGCGACGGCAAGGCGCTGGACGAAGCGGAGTTCGCCCAGTTGCCGGAAGCCGAGCGCGAGCGTTTCCACGAGGACATCGCAATCCTCGAAGAGCGCTTGAACGAAGAACTCGCCAGCCTCCCGCAGTGGAAGCGCGAATCGAACAACCAACTGCGCCAGCTCAACGAAGAAACCATCACCCTGGCGCTGCAGCCATTGCTGGCGCCGCTGTCGGAAAAGTACTCGGAAAACGCCGAGGTCTGCGCCTACCTGCAGGCCATGCAGGTCAACCTGCTGCGCACCGTGGTCGAGCAACTGGTGGATGACGCCAAGACCGACGCCGTGGCGCGCAAGCTGCTCGAAGAGCAATACGCACCGAGCCTGGTGGTGGGCCATCCGGCCAGCGGCGGCGCGCCGGTGGTGTTCGAGCCGCACCCGACCTACGACAACCTGTTCGGCCGCATCGAATACAGCACCGACCAAGGCGCGCTGTACACCACCTACCGGCAACTGCGCCCGGGTGCGCTGCACCGGGCCAATGGCGGTTTCCTGATTCTCGAAGCGGAGAAGATGCTCGGCGAGCCCTTCGTCTGGGACGCCCTCAAGCGCGCCCTGCAATCGCGCAAGCTGAAGATGGAATCGCCGCTGGGCGAGCTGGGCCGCATCGCCACGGTGACCCTGACGCCGCAGATGATCCCGCTGCAGGTCAAGGTCATCATCATCGGCTCCCGCCAGCTCTACTACGCGCTGCAGGACCATGATCCGGACTTCCAGGAGATGTTCCGCGTGCTGGTGGATTTCGACGAAGAAATCCCGATGCACAACGAGAGCCTGGAGCAGTTCGCCCAGTTGCTGAAAACCCGTACCAGTGAAGAAGGCATGGCGCCGCTGACCGCCGATGCGGTGGCCCGCCTGGCGACCTACAGCGCGCGCCTGGCGGAAAATCAGAAGCGTCTGTCGGCGCGGATCGGTGACCTGTTCCAACTGGTCAGCGAGGCGGACTTCATTCGCCACCTGGCCAATGACGAAATGACCGACGTCGGCCACATCGAACGCGCCCTCAAGGCCAAGGCCACGCGCACCGGGCGGGTCTCGGCGCGGATTCTCGACGACATGCTGGCCGGCATCATCCTGATCGACACCGAAGGCGCTGCGGTAGGCAAGTGCAACGGCCTGACCGTGCTGGAAGTGGGCGATTCGGCCTTCGGTGTGCCGGCGCGGATTTCCGCCACGGTGTACCCGGGCGGCAGCGGCATTGTCGACATCGAGCGCGAGGTCAATCTCGGCCAGCCGATCCACTCCAAGGGCGTGATGATCCTTACCGGTTACCTGGGCAGCCGTTACGCCCAGGAATTCCCGCTGGCGATTTCGGCGAGCATCGCCCTGGAACAGTCCTACGGCTATGTCGATGGTGACAGCGCTTCGCTGGGTGAGGCCTGCACGCTGATCTCGGCGCTGTCGAAGACTCCGCTCAAGCAGTGCTTCGCCATTACCGGGTCGATCAACCAGTTCGGTGAGGTGCAGGCGGTGGGTGGGGTCAACGAGAAGATCGAAGGCTTCTTCCGACTCTGCGAGGCCCGCGGTCTGACCGGAGAGCAGGGCGCGATCATTCCGAAAGCCAACGTCGTCACCCTGATGCTGGATGAGCGGGTGCTGCAGGCGGTGCGCAACGGGCAGTTCCACATCTACGCCGTCAGCCAGGCCGATGAAGCCCTGAGCCTGTTGGTGGGTGAGCCGGCGGGCGAGCCGGATGCCGATGGCCAGTTCCCGGAAGGCAGCGTCAACGCCCGGGTGGTCGAGCGTCTGCGGGTGATCGCCGAAATGATCAGCGAAGACGACCTCAAGGAAGCCGAAAAAGAACTGGCTGAACAGGCGCTTGCGGAGGTCAAACCCGCCTGAGGGAAACATTGCGGGCGCCGTGTTGTCATGACCATTCGGCGCCCGCTTGCCGGCACTCGCTTGCCGGCGGCGGTTTTCTTCTATTCTTCAGGGCATGGATAGTCGTCGGTGCAGGACGGAACAGCCTTGTGGTCGGAGGCTGAACGAGATTTTTCCGAGGGTCGTCGCCATGCCGCGCAGCCTCAGCCTTACCCGCCAATGCCTGGGCCTGGTGACCCGCATTGAGTGCAGTATTCGTCCGCTGGCCGGAGACAATGGCATGTGGACACTGCTTTTCGCCGCCGGCATGGCTGGCGAACAGCCTTCTGCCATCAAGGCCCAAGGGCCGTTTCACGGTCCGTTCGTGGCCGAGTCGGTGCTTGAGGCGATCGTCGACAGCCTGACCCTCCACGGTTACACGGTGGCGAACGATCCGCAGATCTGGTGCGTACACCTTCAGGCACAGTTACGACGCGTCAACGGCGGGCACGTGCATCACGTTGGCTGACGTCTGACTCTTCCAGATCCCGAACCCTTCGGGGTCTTTCCCCTGCCTGCGGCAGCGCGTCGCGGGCTTTTTCCCACACGTCTGGCTGATATACTGCCGCTCGATTTTCCCCCGCCTTCAGGTGACTAGCTCAATGGAACGCTTTATCGAAAATGCGATGTACGCCTCGCGCTGGCTGCTCGCACCGATCTACTTTGGATTGTCGCTGGGCTTGCTGGCGCTGGCATTGAAGTTCTTCCAGGAGATATTCCACGTTCTCCCAAACGTCTTTTCCCTGGCCGAATCCGACCTGATCCTGGTGCTGCTGTCGCTGATCGACATGGCGCTGGTGGGTGGTCTGCTGGTGATGGTGATGATCTCCGGCTACGAGAACTTCGTCTCGCAACTGGACATCGACGAAAGCAAGGAAAAGCTCAGCTGGCTCGGCAAGATGGACTCGTCTTCGCTGAAGATGAAAGTGGCTGCGTCGATCGTGGCAATTTCCTCGATCCACCTGCTGCGGGTATTCATGGACGCCCAGAACATCAAGTCCGACTACCTGATGTGGTACGTGATCATCCACATGACCTTCGTGATTTCGGCCTTCGCCATGGGTTACCTGGACAAGCTCACCAAGCACTGATTGCTGCTGGTAAGCGCGTCATCCGCCGCCCGTCCGTTGCAAAACGGACGGGCGGTTGCGTTTCTGCCTTGTGCTTTGTGGCGTGCTGTACAAAAAATGAACGGTCGCTCGAATGTTCCAGTTGCGAGGTAGTGTCATGAACCTGCACGAATTGAACACCCAGGCCCGCGCGGGCCGTGTCGAGGAACTCAACCTGATCGCCATCGAAGGCGGCGATTTCCTGCTTGAAGCGCGATGCAGTGGTCACGCGCATCCGCTGACCAACATCAAGGGCAGCCGTCTGAAAGTGCACTCGATGGTCGAGGCGCACCATCTGCTGGAAGGCTTGCCAACGTTGCCGCTGAACCTCGTGCATTGGTCGGTGCAGGATGAAATGTGTGGCATGGCCGATATCGGGGAAGAAGACCTCAAGCTGCCCCTGCCGCGTCGTTCGCCTGGTAGCTGAACTGCTTCGCCGCAGTGTGCTAGGCTGCTGGCCCTTTTCATAAAGGGCGCAGTGGTTTTGCGCCCTGCTGCGGAGCAAGCCAATGTCCGAAATCAACCTGTCCACCGACGAAACCCGCGTCAGCTACGGCATCGGCCGTCAACTGGGCGGTCAACTGCGCGACAACCCGCCACCGGGCGTGAGTCTGGACGCCATCCTGGCCGGCCTGACTGATGCCTTCTCTGGCCAAGCCAGCCGCGTCAGCGAAGAAGAGCTGTCCGCCAGCTTCAAGGTCATCCGTGACGTCATGCAGGCCGAAGCTGCTGCCAAGGCAGAAGCTGCCGCTGCATCCGGCAAGGAATTCCTGGTCGAGAACGCCAAGCGTGACGGCATCACCACCCTGGCCTCGGGCCTGCAGTTCGAAGTCCTGACCGCTGGTGAAGGCGCCAAGCCGACCCGTGAAGACAACGTGCGTACTCACTACCACGGCACCCTGATCGACGGCACTGTCTTCGACAGCTCCTACGATCGTGGTCAGCCGGCTGAGTTCCCGGTTGGCGGCGTGATCGCTGGCTGGACCGAAGCCCTGCAACTGATGAACGCGGGCAGCAAATGGCGCCTGTACGTGCCGAGCGAGCTGGCTTACGGCGCCCAGGGCGTTGGCAGCATCCCGCCGCACAGTGTTCTGGTCTTCGACGTCGAGTTGCTGGACGTTCTGTAAGCCAAATCCTGATCGCGAGCAAGCTCGCTCCTACAGAGATCAACACCCTGTAGAAGCGAGCTTGCTCGCGATTTCATATTTCGATCAGAACCCGGTATGAGGGGTGTTCGGGCGCAAGGCCCGCGCATAACAGAACAGGAACAGGTTCCTCACCAGTTCCTTGAGCACGATCGGCTCACTTGAATTCAGACCATTGAGATCCAGGTCGCCCTGGTCGCGCAGTTCGTCCAGTGCCGCTTCTTCGAGCACGGCACAGACTTCGCCGGTCTCGCGGTGGAGGATGCGCAGGTAAGGTTGGGGGCGGTCAAGCCAGGCGTCGATCAGATAAGTCATGGCTATTCTCCTTGAAAGCGTTCAATGAGAATAATTCTTATTATCAAAATAGCAAGTGACAATTGGGAATTTTTTGCATTTTCTGCCGGGGTGCGCGCCTTTGTCGCGGCGCGCCTCCGGATTTGCAGGGGGTCAGACCTTGCGCACGAATTCCGATTTCAGCTTCATCGGACCGATGCCGTCGATCTTGCAATCGATGTCGTGATCGCCATCGCACAGGCGGATGTTCTTCACCTTGGTGCCGACCTTGACCACCAGCGAGGTGCCCTTGACCTTCAGGTCCTTGATCACGGTGATGGTGTCGCCGTCCTGCAGGACGTTGCCGACGGAGTCCTTCTTCACCACATCGTCGTTGGCCGCTTCGGCATCGCCGCTGGCGGACCACTCGTGGGCGCACTCGGGGCAGATCAGTTGAGCGCCGTCTTCATAGGTGTATTCGGAATTGCATTTGGGGCAGGGTGGCAAGGTGCTCACTAAGTTTCCTCAGGTCATGCGTGCAGAAAGCCCACATTGTATAGGGTTTTGCCTGGCAGAGGAAAATCGGGCCCGTCGGACGACGGGCCGGGAGGGGTATCAGTGGGTGCGGGCTACGGCGAATTCGCTGAGTTCGACCAGCGCGTCGCGGTATTCGCTGGCCGGCAGGACGTCGAGGCAGGCGATGGCACGCGCCACGTATTCGCGAGCCAGTTGAGCGGTGTACTCCAGAGCGCCGGCAGCGTCGACCGCGTCGCGGATGCGCTCCAGGTCCTCGATCCCGCCTTTCTGGATTGCCTGGCGAACCAGGGCAGCCTGTTCCGGGGTGCCTTCACGCATGGTGTAGATCAGCGGCAGGGTTGGCTTGCCTTCGGCCAGGTCGTCGCCGACGTTCTTGCCTAGTTCCTGTGCGTCGCCCTTGTAGTCGAGCAGATCGTCGACCAGTTGGAAGGCCACGCCCAGGTGGTCGCCGAAGGTACGCAGGGCTTCACGCTGGTCTTCGCTGGCGCCGGCCAGGGCGGCGGCGCTGTGGGTCGAGGCTTCGAACAGCATCGCGGTCTTGCCGCGGATGACGTCCATGTAGATCTCTTCGGTGGTGCTGGCGTCGCGGATCCGCGACAGTTGCAGCACTTCGCCTTCGGCGATCACGCGGGTGGCCTTGGAGAGGATCTGCATGACCGGCATCGAACCCAGCTCGACCATCATTTCGAAGGAGCGGGAATAGAGGAAGTCGCCCACCAGCACGCTCGGTGCGTTGCCCCAGAGGGCGTTGGCGGTGGAGCGGCCACGGCGCATGCCGGACATGTCGACCACGTCGTCATGCAGCAGGGTGGCGGTGTGCAGGAACTCGATGGTGGCGGCCAGCAGGCGCAGGTCGTCGCCTTCGCGGCCCAGGGCCTTGCCGCAGAGCAGCACCAGCAGAGGGCGCAGGCGCTTGCCGCCGGCCGAGGTGATGTAGTCGCCGATTTTCGATACCAGCGGGACGCGAGAAGTCAGCTGTTTCTTGATGATCTCGTCAACGGCGCTGAAGTCGTCCGCTACCGCGCGGTAGAAAGCTTGGGGTTGCATCGGCCACAGGTGCTCCATATAGGTTGCGCGGCATGCTAGGTTGCGGGTCCCGGCCTGTCAAGGCGCGCTGCCCGGGCCACTGGGGCGGGACTTGCAAGGCCGGATGGGCTTGCGTACAATCGCGCACCCTAACTTCCTGGGCAGCACCTGCCTTACGCAATTGCACTGGGCCGTTCCAGCCCTATGCAGCCATGCCAGCCAATATTCTTACTATAAAGAGCTGGGTGAGCAGGATTATTGGAGAAATACCCATGTCTTACGCAGTAATTGTTACCGGTGGCAAGCAGTACAAAGTCGCCGAAGGTGAATACCTGAAGATCGAAAAACTGGAAGTCGCTACTGGCGAATCCGTTACTTTCGACCGCGTTCTGCTGGTCGCCAATGGCGACGACGTGAACATCGGCGCTCCAGTTGTTGCTGGTGCCAAGGTTGTTGCTGAAGTGATCTCGCAAGGTCGTCACGACAAAGTGCGCATCATCAAGTTCCGTCGCCGTAAGCACCACATGAAGCGTATGGGCCACCGCCAGTGGTTCACCGAGATCAAAATCACCGGTATTCAGGCTTAATTTCAGCCTAATCCCCCTTCAGGAGAATTGAACTCATGGCACACAAAAAAGCTGGTGGTAGTACCCGTAACGGTCGCGACTCAGAAGCCAAACGCCTTGGCGTGAAGATGTATGGCGGCCAGGCTATCATCCCTGGCAACATCATCGTCCGTCAGCGCGGCACCCAATTCCACGCTGGCTACGGCGTTGGCATGGGCAAGGATCACACCCTGTTCGCCAAGATCGCGGGTAAGATCAAGTTCGAAGTAAAAGGCGCCTTCGGTCGTCGTTACGTGAGCGTTGTCGCCGAGTAATCGTGCGATCGCTGGAAAAGCCCTGTCTCGCGACGGGGCTTTTTCGTTTTTGGGGTGAGTCTCTTGCAAAGCTGTTTGTATGGGCTGCCGGCGCTGGTTGTTACGGTCGTTGACGGGGGCCGCCGCGCTCATTTTTGCAAGAGCCTTATGTCTTTGTGTCATTCAACTCGTCCGACTGACGAGAGGCGGTTTTTATGAAGTTTGTTGACGAAGTATCGATCCGGGTCAAAGCCGGTGACGGCGGTAACGGTTGCATGAGCTTCCGCCGCGAAAAATTCATCGAGAACGGCGGTCCCAACGGCGGTGACGGTGGCGACGGCGGTTCGGTCTACATGGTTGCCGACGAAAACCTCAACACCCTGGTCGACTACCGTTACACCCGTCATTTCGATGCCCAGCGCGGCTCGAACGGCGGCAGCACCGACTGCACCGGCAAGAAGGGCGATGATCTGGTCCTGCGCGTGCCGGTCGGCACCACGGTGATCGACGCCGCTACCCAGGAAATCATCGGTGACCTGGTCAAGCCAGGGCAGAAGCTGATGGTGGTTCAGGGCGGCTGGCACGGTCTGGGCAACACCCGCTTCAAATCCAGTACCAACCGTGCGCCACGCCAGACCACTCCGGGTAAACCGGGTGAGCAGCGTGACCTGAAACTGGAAATGAAAGTCCTCGCCGACGTCGGTCTGCTGGGCCTGCCAAACGCCGGCAAGAGCACCTTCATCCGCGCCGTCTCGGCCGCCAAGCCGAAAGTCGCCGACTACCCGTTCACCACCCTGGTGCCGAACCTGGGTGTGGTCAGCGTCGACCGCTGGAAGAGCTTCGTCATCGCCGACATCCCCGGCCTGATCGAAGGCGCTTCCGACGGTGCCGGCCTGGGTATCCGTTTCCTCAAGCACTTGGCGCGTACCCGCGTGCTGCTGCACCTGGTCGATCTGGCGCCGCTGGACGAAAGCAGCCCGGCCGATGCCGCGGAAGTCATCGTCAACGAACTCGAGCGCTTCAGCCCGTCGCTGGGCGAGCGTGAGCGCTGGCTGGTACTGAACAAGTCGGACATGATCCCTGACGACGAGCGCGATGAGCGGGTCAAGGAAGTGGTCGACCGCCTGCAGTGGGAAGGCCCGGTCTACGTGATCTCGGCGATCTCCCGCCAGGGCACCGAAAAGCTCAGCCATGACCTCATGCGCTACCTTGAAGACCGCGCCGACCGCCAGGCTAACGATCCGGCCTACGCTGCGGAACTGGCTGACCTCGATCAGCGCATCGAAGACGAAGCCCGCGCCCAGTTGCAGGCCCTGGACGACGCCCGCACCTTGCGCCGTACTGGCGTCAAGAGCGTGGACGATGTCAGCGACGACGATGACTTCTGGGGCGAAGAGGACGACGAAGACGGTCCGGAAATCATTTACGTGCGCGACTGATCCGTTGCAGTACACTGAACGCCGCTTTTTCAAGCGGCGTTTTGTTATCTAAAAAATCTACAGAATCCACACAGATCGATAGGTTGGAAGAAGATGCGGAGCAAGGTGACAGGTGCCCAGCGCTGGGTCGTGAAGATTGGCAGTGCCCTGCTGACGGCGGATGGCAAGGGCCTGGATCGCGCGGCCATGGGTGTCTGGGTCGAGCAGATGGTGGCCCTGCGTGAAGCAGGCGTCGAGTTGGTGCTGGTCTCCTCCGGGGCCGTGGCTGCCGGCATGAGCCGTCTGGGCTGGACCAAGCGACCGAGTGCGATGAACGAGTTGCAGGCGGCCGCCTCCATCGGCCAGATGGGCCTGGTACAGGCCTGGGAGTCCAGCTTCGGCGAGCACGGCAAGCACACCGCGCAGATTCTCCTGACCCACGACGACCTGTCCGATCGCAAGCGTTACCTCAATGCCCGCAGCACCCTGCGCACCCTGGTGGAGCTGGGCGTGGTGCCGGTGATCAACGAGAACGACACGGTGGTCACCGACGAAATCCGCTTCGGCGACAACGACACCTTGGCCGCGCTGGTGGCCAACCTGGTCGAAGCCGACCTGCTGGTGATCCTTACCGACCGCGACGGCATGTTCGATGCCGATCCGCGCAACAACCCCGATGCCAAGCTGATCTACGAAGCCCGTGCCGACGACCCGAGCCTCGATGCCGTGGCTGGCGGTACCGGCGGTGCGCTGGGCCGTGGCGGCATGCAGACCAAACTGCGCGCAGCTCGCCTCGCGGCCCGTTCCGGCGCCCACACCATCATCATCGGCGGGCGCCTGGAGCGCGTGCTGGATCGCCTCAAGGCCGGCGAGCGCATCGGCACGCTGCTGTCGCCTGAGCGCGGCATGCTGGCGGCGCGCAAGCAGTGGCTGGCGGGCCACCTGCAAACCCGCGGCACTCTGGTGCTGGATGCCGGCGCTGTACAAGCGCTGCGCGAAGCGAACAAGAGTTTGCTTCCAGTGGGCGTGAAGACCGTGCAAGGCAGCTTCCGCCGTGGCGAGATGGTGGTTTGTGTCGGCCCGGACGGCTTGGAAGTGGCTCGCGGTCTGGCCAACTACAGCGCCCTCGAGGCGCAGAAAATCATCGGCCAACCGTCGGATGCCATCGAGAGCCTGCTGGGCTATAGCGCCGAGCCGGAGCTGGTGCACCGCGACAACCTGATTCTGGTGTGAGGAAAATGAGTGTGATCAAGGGACTGTTTGTCGCCGCGTTGCTGGCCCTGCCGGCGCTGGTATCGGCTGAAGAAATCGGCCAGGTGTCCACCGTGTTCAAGCTGGTCGGACCGAATGACCGGATCGTCGTCGAAGCCTTCGACGACCCCAAGGTCGAAGGCGTGACGTGCTACCTGTCGCGGGCCAAGACTGGCGGCGTGAAGGGCGGGCTGGGGTTGGCGGAAGACCGCGCGGAAGCGTCGATCGCCTGTCGTCAGGTCGGCCCGATCAACTTCAAGGGTCAGCTCAAGGATGGCGAGGAAGTGTTCAAGGAACGCACCTCGCTGGTGTTCAAGACCATGCAGGTGGTGCGCTTCCTCGACAAGAAGCGCAACACGCTGGTGTACCTGGTGTACAGCGACCGCGTGATCGAAGGCAGCCCGCAGAATGCGGTGACGGCGATTCCGATTTTGCCTTGGGCGCAGTGATCGCTTTCTGAAATATGTGGGGCCGGTAAAGGCCCCACATCATTTTCAGGCTGACGCCTCTTCGGCCTCTTCCCGCACCTCCGCCTTCACCACATCCAGCCGGCTGATGTACTTCCAGTCCGACTCGTCGATGTAGATGCCGTTCGGCCCGCTACCGCCTTCCAGATCGATCGCCACGTGTGCCGACACCTGCGGCTTCACGCTCGCCAGGATCGGGACGAAGCCCAGTTGCAGGCTCGTTTCCAGCAGCGCGGCCTGGTTGCGTTCGTCGATGTCCGCAGCCTCATCGAGGTAGTACGGCAGGCGCACGCGGCCGGCGAGGTCGCGGTCCATCAGGTGCAGCAACAGGTACATGTTGGTCAGCGCCTTGATGGTCATCGTGGTGCCGTTGGAGGCGGCGCCGTCGATGTCGGTGTGGATGACCGGCTGGCCGTTGACCTTGGTGATCTCGAACGCGAGTTCGAATAGGTCCTTGAGGCCAAGCTGGTTGTGGTTCGCCGCAACCAGGCGGGCCAGATACTCCTTGGCTTCCTCGTTCTTGTTGTCCTGCTCGGCACTCTGGCTCAGGTCGAACACCGACAGGGTCTCGCCTTCCTCGTATTGGCCGGCGCTGTGGATGATCTGGTCGATGTGTTTGAGCGCTTCCTTGTTCGGCGCGAGGACGATGCGGAAGCTCTGCAGGTTGGACACCTGGCGGCGGTTGATCTCGCGGTTGAACAGCGCCAGTTGGTGTTCGAGGCTGTCGTAGTCGCTGCGGATGTTGCGCAGGGTCCGGGCGATGTCGGTGACCGCGGCGCGGCGTGCCTTGCCCAGGGTCAGCGCTTCATCGGTGCGGTGCGCGTAGGCGTTGATCAGCAGTTGCAGGCGGCGCTCCATGTCGTCTTCGCTGTCGAACTTGGCCACGCCCTTGAGGCGGACCTGGGCGTACAGCGCTTCGATCTGGTTGTCGACCCGCAGCAGGCCCTGCCAACTGTCCTGATAGTCGTTGAGCAGCGGCAGCAGGTTGTCCATCGAGTCGTCCACCGGCTCCATGAACGGCGTGCCGAACGGCAGGTCTGACGGCAGCAGTTGGCGGCGGCGCAGGGCGTCGTCGAGGGTGCGCTGCTTGGCTTCCATATCGGCGATCTGCCGGCCGACCAGTTGCAGTTTGGCGGACAGTTGCTGGACGCGTTCGGTGAAGGCGTCGCTGGAGCGCTTGAGTTCGTCCTGGGCGGCTTCCAGTTGCGCCAGTTGTTCCAGCTTGTCACCTTCTTCGACGCTCAGGGTCTGGGTGCGGCGGAAATCTTCGAGGGCTTTCTGCGCGTCCAGCACCTGTTGGTACAGGGCTTCGGTCTGGGTCTTGCTCGCGGCGCGGTCGGCGGTCACCGACTGCTGGGTCTTGAGCTGCTTGAGTTCTTTTTCCAGGCGCTCCTTCTGGTCGCGCAGTGCGGCGCGGTCGGCCAGGGCCTGCAGGGCCGGCGGCTCGATATGGGACAGGTCGATGGACAGGCCAGGCACTTCGAAGCGCTCGCCCTTGAAGCCGTCCAGTACCGCTTCCAGTGACTTGACCCAGACGTCGCTGTCATCCAGCTCGATGCCGCGCTCGCCCAGCGGCAGGCTGAACAGCGCGCCGTTGAACAGGCGCATCAGACGTTCGACGTCCTGTTGCGAGAACTCTTCGCGCAGGCGGGCGTAGCTGTTGTTGTCGGCGTGATCGAGTTGCTGTTTCACCGACTTCAGGCGTTTTTCCAGGTCCCGCAGGCGCTCTTCGAGGTCTTCGGCGCTGAACTGGCGGGACTGCGCCAGGGCGCCGGCCAGCTCGTCGTGGGCATCCTTGGCGGCCAGCAGTTGCTGTTCCAGCACCTTGACGTCGTCCACCAGAGCAAAGCGGTTCTTCAGCACCGACAGCTCGCCGAGCCAGCGCTGAATGCCGCTGATTTCACGCTCCAGGCGCATCAGTTCCTGGGTGCCGTTGCGCTGGTCGTTCTGCAGTGCGTCCTGCTCGCCACGGTAGTGTTCGGACTGGATGACCAGTTCTTCCTTGCGGGCGCCGGAGTAGTCCTGCCAGGTGCCCAGCAGCGAATCGAGCAGGGGCGACAGGCGGTGCAGTTTGCCGCGCAGGATGTCGCGCTGCGCCACGCCGTTGGCCAGGGCCTCGACCAGCGGGCCGGCGGCGACCAGCGAGTTGTAGTCCTGCTCCATGCGGCGTACGTCGCGGAAGGCTTCTTCGCACGCAGCGATGTAGTCGACGCTGCCGGAGCGCAGGCTGTGCTCGAAGGCGTCGAGGAACAGTTGCTTGAGCTTGGCGGCGGTGATTTCGCGCATGTGCAGCAGGTTGATGAACAGTGCGCGGAAAGTCTTCAGGCTCTGCTCGCTGGTGGAGCGCAGCGGGATCAGGGTCAGGTCGAGCGGAATCGAGGTGTGTCCGCCGACCAGCAGCCGGCGCAGTTCGTCAGGCTTGAGTTCGTAGGCTTTCAGGCCATTGCGCTCGAGGTTGGCGAACAGCTCTTTCTGGCGCAGGCAGGTGTCGTTGCGCTGGTAGTGGGCCAGGTCCAGCTCGCCGGCGTAGGCGAAGAACTGGTGGCCGAAGCCGCCGCCCGGGCCGCGGCCGACCACGCCAATCACGTGCGGGCCGTGGGGCAGGTTCACTTCGCAGAGGATGTAGCTGGTGTCGCTGGCAAAGTAGAAGCGCCGCGACTGCTCCAGGCTGTATTTGCCGAAGCTCATGTCCGACATGCGCGCCAGAATCGGGAATTGCAGGGCGTTGATCGAGGCACTCTTGCCCAGGTTGTTCGCGCCGTAGACCGACAGCGGGTGTTCCAGCGGGAACAGGCCGAGGCTGTAGCCGGCGGTGTTGAGCAATGCGAAGCGGCGGATGCCGTAGCGTTCCTGGCTCATGCGTCAATCTCCTGTTGCTCTTCGGCGATGGCCCGGGCCAGGGCGTCTTCTTCGCTTTCTTCGAACGGCGCCAGATCGAGCGGGTCGTCGGTGCTGTTGAGTTGTTCGGGGCTTTCTTCTTCCACCAGCACGGGCGTGGGCAGCGGCAGGTTGCTGTGCAGGCTGGCGGCCAGGTCGCGGTCCTGCTGGACCGACAGGCAGACATCGAGGAAGCGGTGCATCGGCGGCAGGAAGCGGTAGATGCCGTTTTCTTCGTGGGCGAAGCCGAGCTGGGTCATGCGGCGCATGATCTTTTCTTCCAGTTCGTCGGGGGTCTGCACTTCGGCCTGGAGGAACAGGTCGCGGTACTTGTCCAGCAGCGAGGGCAGTTCGTCGCGGCCGAGGCTGCCGCCGTCGAGCACCGACATCGGGTCGCGGCCCTGGTCGGCCAGGTGCTCCACCAGGATGAAGGTGAACAGCGACAGGCGCTGCGCGGTCTTGTTGACCTGCGCGGCAGCCAGCTCGGGGACGAAGTAATAGAAGCCGCGGGTGTCGCAGACCAGCTCGTAGCCCAGCGCCTTGAACAGGCCGCGGTACTGGTCCTGGAAGTTCGACAGTTGGGTGTACAGCTCCGGGTCGCGCCGGCTGATGTGGAAGCCCTTGAACAGCTCGCGGAAGATCGGTGCGAGCTGGGACAGTTCGGAAAGATCAAGATGCATGGGTAGGGCTCGCTGTAGGCTCTGGCGAAGTTTCGCGGCTGGATGTCAGGGCGAAGGAGCGCAGGCTGACCAGGTGTTCGCGGGTGGTGTAGTCACGGCGGTCGAGGCGTTCGCGGGCGAAGCGTTTTTCCCGCGAGAGGCGCGAGAACCAATAGAGCAGTTCGTCGGTGGCGCCTTCGGGTTCCTGCTCCAGCAGCCAGACCATCAGGTCCGGCAGGGGCAGGGCGTCTTCGCAGCGTTCGAGCATTTCCTTGACCGTGCGCGGGGCGCGGGTCGGTTCGCCCTTGTGGCTCTTGTGCGCCTTGGGGAACTGCGCCGGCTTCGGTTCGAAGCGAGCCAGGGCGTAGACGTAGGCCTCGACCTGGCTGGCGCTGCCGAGAAAGGTGCTCTGCGGCCGGGTGAACAGCGGCATGGCCGCCTGCGGCACGGCGTCGATGCCCTTGCGGCGGATCACCGACAGGGCCAGGGCCGCGCCGCGGGTCACGGCGTTGTGCCGGCGCGCTTCTTCGCGCAGCGGCAGCAGCAGTTCGCGGGCGTGGCGCAGGGTCAACTGGGCACTGGTCTGCATTTCGAGGATGCGCGCGTGGGTGCGCAGCAGCATGTCGTCGTCCACCAGTTGCCCGAGCCGGGCCTGCTCGCTGAGCAGGCGCAGCAGCACGGTCTCGACCTTGCGCACGCCTTGTTCGAAAGCGCCGTCGGCGTTGACCAACTGGATCATCGGCTCGACGTACTCGTCCCAGGTAGCCAGTACCTCGGCGTAGCGCTGGCGCAGGGGGATCTGGCGGTCGCTGGTCTTGGCCCGTTCGGCCACGCCGACCAGGGCCTGCTCGTCGTTGTCGAGCTTCTTCAGGACATCGCGCACGCGCATGTCCAGCAGGCGCAACTGGCGGGCCAGGTCGTGGCCGTCGCGGATGTCGAAGGCGTCCTGGATATGCCCGGCCAGGCGCTCGAGGTGGCGCAGGTAGGCTTCGATTTCCAGGCACAGGCCGAGGCGGTGTTCGCGGCGCAGGTAGGCGAGGAAGTCGTGGATCTGGGCGTTCAGCTCGAAGCGGTTGGGGCTTTTTGCCACCGGGACGAGGATGTCCAGGCGGATCCACACGTCGAGCAGGTTGGTGATGTCCTGGACCGTGCTTTCAAGCTGCTGGGCAGCCAGTTGCTGGCGCAATTCGCCCAGACTGAGGGTACCCCCGTCGAACCGCTCGCACAGCGGTTCCAACAGGTTCCAGTGTTCAGCCAGGGCGCGCAGGACGCGCTTGGGTTCGATCATTGGCGGTTCGACTCGCTGCCAAATAAAAGCGCCGATTGTACTGCATTGGGGGGGATTGGCTTCACCCTTGATCGTTTGCAGGGGGTGTCCGGCGTTTTTCCGCCGATCGACTGCGGCGCCCGGCGCGCAACGGCGTTAGAATGTGCGCCCTGACTTATCCACAGATGGCCGCCTCCTTGCTGACCGAGTCCCGCCGCCGCGCTTACCTGAACGCCATGCAAGTGGTGCACTGGCTGCCGCGTACCGAACTGCCGTTCGCCGCGCCGTCGCGCCCGGAGCTGCTGTTGCCGCTCGAGCCGCTGGTCGAGGAACTGCCGCCGGAAGTGCCGGCCCGGGCAGCCGCCGCTGTCGCCCAGTCCGTTGTGAAGCCCGTGGTGAAGCCGGCAGAGCGGCCGAAGATCGAGATTCCCCGCCCGAGCGTCACCGCCAAGCCGGCGCCCAAGCCGGTCGAGGCGGCGGAAGAAGCGCCCGCGCCGGTCAAGGCCGTGGTCCAGCCGCCGCCGCGTTTCGCCCTGCAGTTGCTGCGTGCCGGTAACTGCCTGCTGCTGGTCGAACTGGCGACTGGCGAGGCCTTCCAGAGTCGCGATCCGTCCTACCTGCTGCTCAAAGACATGCTGCGTGCCGCCGGCCTTCCCGACAGTCCGCAGATCGTCGGCGAGCCGGTGCGCTGGCCGTTGCTGGTGCGCGGCAGTCTCGACCAGGGCCCGGATGCTGCGCGGGACTTCGTCCAGGGCTTCATTCAGGCCCGGCTCGAAGAAGTGCCGTGCGCCTGTCTGTGGCTGATCGGCCTGCCGGCCATCCGCTTTGCCGGCGAAGGCGACGAAACGTCCTATACCCGTGAATGGGCGGTGCAAGGCCTGGGCACTGCCTGGGGGCTGCCGTCCCTTGAATTGATGATGGACGAGCCGCCGCGCAAGGCGGACGTCTGGAAAGCCATGCGCCGGCTGATGGCGCGCTGGAAACCGCACAATGAGTGACACCCTCAGCTTCCGTCGGATGACCGAGGCGGATCTGGATAGCGTACTGAAGATCGAATACGCCGCCTTCAGTCATCCCTGGACCCGCGGGATCTTCCTCGACGCGCTGAAAAGCTACGAAGTCTGGTTGATGTTCGAAGGCGAGCAACAGGTCGGCCATGGCGTGATCAATGTGATCATCGACGAGGCGCACCTGCTCAACATCACCGTCAAGCCGGAGAGCCAGGGCCGCGGTCTGGGCCTGGCGCTGCTGGAACAATTGATGAAGCGCGCCTATGAGTCGAACGGTCGTGAGTGCTTCCTTGAAGTCCGCGCCAGCAACCAGTCGGCCTACCGCTTGTACGAGCGCTATGGTTTCAACGAAGTGGGTCGGCGCCGCGATTACTACCCGGCGCCGGGTGGCCGCGAAGATGCGCTGGTGATGGCCTGCACCCTCATCGAATAAAGGGCGCGTGACCCGCCCGGGTCGCGGCCTGTCATAACAGGGCATCCTTTCCGTGAGGCTTGAACATGCACGACCTGCAAGAACTGATCGATAACAACGCGCGTTGGGCGGACAGCATCACCCGGAAGGACCCTGATTTCTTCGCCAAGCTGGCGAATCAGCAGACGCCTGAATTCCTCTGGATCGGCTGCTCGGATGCGCGGGTTCCGGCCAACGAGATCGTCGGCATGCTGCCGGGCGACCTGTTCGTCCACCGCAACGTCGCCAACGTGGTGCTGCACACCGACCTGAACTGCCTGTCGGTGATCCAGTACGCGGTGGATGTGCTCAAGGTGCGGCACATTCTGGTGACCGGCCACTACGGTTGCGGCGGTGTGCGGGCGTCGATGCAGGACCGCCAGTTCGGCCTGATCGACGGCTGGCTGCGTTCGATCCGCGACCTGTATTACGAGCACCGCGTCGAGCTGTCGAAGCTGCCCACCGAGGAAGAACAGGTGGACCGCCTGTGCGAGCTGAACGTGATCCAGCAAGTGGCCAACGTCGGCCATACCACCATCGTCCAGAACGCCTGGCATCGCGGCCAGGAGTTGTCGGTACATGGCTGCATCTATGGCATCAAGGATGGTCGCTGGAAGAGTCTGGACGTGACCATCAGCGGACTTGACCAGTTGCCGCCGCAGTATCGGTTGCGACCGCAGGAATAGAGTGTTTCGGGGCTGCTTTGCAGCCCCGATGGCTTTCAGATTTCTTCGACCGGCTTCTGCAGTTCGCGCAGCTTGCGCGTCACCGCGCCGGTATTGCACTTCGCGCTCGCCTGCTCTGGCGTCATCTCGCGAATGGTCCGATAGAACAATTCACAGGTCTGCTTCTTCGCGGTCACTTGCCACTTTTGCGTGCAGGCGTTCAGTGTCGCTTGCGGGTCGGCTTTCGGGTTGCGGCCCACGCCGGCCTGCCAGCAGGCAGCGCTGAGGTCCTGGCCCATCATCTTCAGGCCCGCCGCATCGGCCTTGTCCTGATCACCACCGTTGTTGGCCGGGTCCGCCGCATACCAGATCGCACTCGGGTGGTTCGAGCCCAGCACCGGCACTTGCTGTCCGGGCGTCGGGCTGATGGTCACCAGGCCCAGCACTTTCAGGCTCGGCCCGTATTGCTGCTGGATCCAGGTGCGCACCGGCGAGCCGAAGGCCACCATCGGCAGCGAGGCACCGCTCTGGGTGCGGGTGACTTCCTTGACCATGCGCACCTGATAGTCCTGGAAGTAGCCGTAGACGCCTTCAAGATCCTTGCCGGCGCTGGCCGGCGCGGCGATCGGGGCGATGTCGACGATGGTCTGGTAAGCCGGGGTGTCGGTGGCGGGAATGCCGTTGAAGGTCAGCAGACTGGCCCAGCGATCGGTGGTGTTGGAACGCAGGTAGTCCTGGGCCTGGGTCAGCGAGTAATCCGGCGGGAAGTGCAGCAGCTCGATGCTGCGGCGGTTTTCCAAAGCCATGCCCAGCGGCAGGAACAGGTACCAGTTGTAGGCCCATTTGCCGTCGGTGTTGAGTTTTTTCGCGCCGTTGTAGGCCAGTTCGCCAGTGTCGAGCAGGGCGGTCAGCGGTTTGCCGTAGTTCGCCGGGACGCCGCTGATATCGGCATGCAGTTTGTCGTTGTCACGCCGCACCGTCACCGTCGCGGCCGGGTAGCCGTCGCGCTGCACGCTTTGGGTCAGGTAGTGCTCGACGGTCTTTTCCAGTGTCCAGTCGCGAAAGCAGATCACGCTGCAGTTATTGGGGTAGGCGAACAGCCGGGTCACGCGCTCCTGGCTGCCCAGTTCCACCCGGGTGTCGGCCGCTGCCTGGCTGGCTGCGGCGAGGGCGATCAGGCCCAGAGCGATCGGTGCAATCTTGTGCATGCTTAACTCCTTGTCAGATGCCTCCCTCCGATTGGGAGGATTGCCATACTGGGGGAGTTGCCGGGGCCATGGGAAGAGGGCGGATGAACGGATGGAAAAAGGCGATCGCGGCCCTGTTGATCAGTACCGCGGCACAGGCGGATGAGCGCGATCTTTGGTCGTTCGCTCAATGGACGGCGGACCATCAGACCCGGCCGTTCCGCGAAATGCTGGTGGATGCGCAACTGTACGGCGTGGTGCCGCTGTATCAGTTGCTGCGCTCGGCCAGCGACTGGCGCCAGTGCCGCGCCGAGCCTTTTGCGGTGCCGCCCGTGGCGCAATGGCCGGAGGTACGCAGCACCTTGCGGCTGCTGGACCTGCTCAGTGATGAACGGATTCTCGGACCCTATGAAGTGGTGTCGGCCTACCGTGACCCGGCACTTAATCGCTGCGCCGGCGGCGCGGTCGGCAGTGCCCACACCCGTGCCTTCGCCGTCGATCTGCTGCTGGCCAAGGGCAGCGACCCGCAACCGTTGTGCCGTTTCTGGCAGCGCTATGGCAAGGTCTGGAACATGGGCCTAGGGCGTTATCCGTCAGGGCGGATTCATATCGATACCGCCGGCTATCGCACCTGGGGTGGCGACTTTAGTGCGGATTCGTCGTTCTGTGTGCGGCTGGCGAATGACGAAACCCGTTGATCACCAGATACAGCAATGGGCCGATGGACACGAACACCGCGGTCAGCAGGCAGTACGGCAGCACGCTGAGCAGCGAGCGGCCTTTGGCCCGAGCATCCTGGACCATCCAGGCGCAGGCGAGGCCGGCCATGATGTAAAGGTCGATCACCACCTGCGCGGTGTCGGGGCTGGACATCAGTTGCAGACCGAACTGCAGCAGGGATTGTTCGGCGATGCTCATGCTGTAGAGGGTGTAGCCGGTGAAAGCGAGGAGGGTGACCAGGGCCAGCCAGGGCTTGTTCATCGTGCAGTCCTTGCGTCGGAAAATTCTGAGGGCCGAGTGTAACCTCACGCCGGATTGCTGTGGGTCTTCTCAACCACCCAGTCCGCAAAGCGCCGGCATTTCTCCGATTCCTCCCAAGGCTGCGGACAGAGCAGCACATACGCCGAGCCGTCGCGAACGAAACCGTGGGGCGCCTGCAACTGCCCGCTGGCGAGTTCATCGCCGACCATCATTCGCGACGCCATGGCCACGCCGAGGCCCGCCACCGCAGCCTGAATGCACAGGTAGAAATGTTCGTAGTCGGCGCGGCTTTCGCTGTTGTCCGGCTGTCCGCTCAGGCGCAGCCAGGTGGCCCAGGCGCCAGGGCGAGTGGTGCTGTGCAGCAGGCGCTGGCCGGTGAATCCCTGCGCGGGCAACGACCGCGAAGGGCTGACGACCGGCCCGACCCACTCGTCGCAGACCTTGCGCATATGCAGCCCGTCTTCCCACTGAAAGTCGTCGCGGCGCAGCGCCAGGTCGACGCCGCTGCGGGCGAAATCCACCGGGCCGCCAGCCGCCATCAGGTGCAACTGGATATCCGGGTGCGCGGCCTGGAACGCCGGCAGTCGCGGGATCAGCCATTTCATCGCCAGGGTCGGCTCGCAAGACAACACCAGCACGTTCTCCCTGGCCTGTTGTTGCAGGCGGTAGACCGTGCCTTCGAGTTGTTCGAACACCGACTGGGTGGTTGCCAGCAAGGCGCGGCCGGCGGCATTGAGGAAGATCGCGCGGTTGCGGCGCTCGAACAGCTCCACCCCCAGCGACGCTTCCAGCAAGCGCACCTGGCGGCTGACCGCGCCATGGGTAACGTGCAACTGTTCGGCGGCGCGGACGAAGCTGCCGGTGCGCGCGGCAACGTCGAAATAGCGAAAAGCGGTGAGCGCGGGCAATTTCATATCTGTGAGGAAAACTAGCGGATTTGCCGCACTATAAATCGCTTTTTAAGCAATGGGCAGGCTTTCGATAATGTCGGCCCGCGCAGTCGATCTGCGCTATTTGCTCGCCTATTCAGAAAGGAAACCTGTTGTGAACGAACTCATCGCCGTTGCCCTGTTCACCGTATTGGCGGTCATCAGCCCCGGGCCGGATTTCGCCATGGTCACTCGGGCCAGCTATGCCTTCGGCCGGCGCAGCGGTCTGCTCGCCGCGCTCGGCATCGCCTGTGGCGTGCAGGTGCATGTGCTGTACACCGTGCTCGGGGTGTCCGTGCTGGTGCAGCATTCGCCGACGCTATTCCTGCTGATGAAAGTGCTCGGCGCCGGCTACCTGATCTACCTCGGCTACAGCTCGCTGACCAACACCCGCCGCCTGTCACTGGACGGCGAAGCGCCCGCAGCCAGAGGCACCTTCGTTGCGGGTTTCCTCACCAACGCGCTCAATCCCAAGACGCTGCTGTTCGTGGTCAGCGCCTATACCCAGGTGGTCGGGCCGGGCAGTTCGCTGGCGCAGCAATTCGGCTACGGCCTGTTCATGTCCGTGGCCCACTGGCTGTGGTTCAGCCTGGTGGCGTTGAGCTTTTCCAGTGCGCCGCTGCGCCGGGTAATGATCGAGCGTCAATTGCTTGTGGACCGGGTGATCGGCATGGCGCTGCTCGGACTCGGCGTGACGGTGCTGTTCGCCAGTGTGCGTTGAGCGGATTGCAACTTTCTGTGTCAGCGCCGTAAGATAGAATCATTCCCATTTAGTCCTGTATCCCATGAAAGCCACTCCGCCAGCAGACAGTCTCGATGCGTTGTACAAGGGCTATCACGGCTGGCTGCTGAGCTGGCTGCGGCGGCGCCTGGACTGTCCGCACAATGCTGCGGACATGGCCCAGGACACCTTCATCCGTCTGCTGGGCGCTGGCGCCTATGTCACGCCGCGTGAGCCGCGGGCGTTTCTCGCCACCGTGGCGCGGCGCTTGTTGGTGGACCGCAGCCGTCGGCACAAGCTCGAACAGGCTTACCGCGATGAACTGGCGCGGCATGCCGAACTCATGGAGCAGGCACCGTCTGCGGAACAGGTGATGGCTGCGGTGCAGGCCCTGGAACACATTGCCCGGGCGCTGGAAAACATGTCGCCGCGCATGCGCCAGGTGTTCGTCCTGCGCCATCTGGATGGCTTGAGCCATGCGCAGATCGCCGAGCAATTGAACGTCTCGACCAAGACCGTGCAGAACGATCTGGTTCAGGCACTGCTGCAATGCCACGCCGCCGGTGGTGTGCTGTGAAGCTCCCGGCGGCGGTGCTGCGTCAGGCGGCCAAATGGCTGGTGCGCATGGACGACGAGCCGGATGCCGAGGCACGGGAAGCCTTCCGCGTCTGGTTGACTGCCGATCCTACTCATCTGCAGGCCGTTCAGGCGCTACAGGGTAGTCTGGCGCCACTGCATGACCTGCCGAGCGCACCGGTGCGCGCGGCGCTGGGCACCGTGGTCGCGCGTTCGCGGACGCGGCGCAGCCTCAAGGCACTGGCCGTCGCGGCAATCCTGGCGATCCCCGTCGGGTTGGCGCTGCAGCAATTTCCGCCGGCCTACCTGATGGCCGATATCCGCACGGGCGTCGGCCAATGGAGCAGCCAGCAACTGCCCGACGGCAGCCGCATCCAGCTCGATGGCCGTTCGGCGGTGGACCTGCAATTCGATGGGCAAACCCGCACCCTGCGCCTGGTCAGCGGCGAAATCCTCGTCGATGTGGCCAAGGACGCCAGCCGGCCATTCCTGGTGGTCACCGAACACGGCAGCGTACGTGCCCTGGGCACGCGCTTCGTGGTCGAGCGGCTGGGTGAGTCCACGCGGTTGGCGATGATCGAATCCAGCACCGAAGTGAAGAGCGCCGGCGACAGCGTCACCGTGCCGGCCGGCCAACAGGTGCAGTTCGACGGCCATGGCATCCAGCCGGCGCAACCGGTGGACGGGGCGGGGCTGGAGCAGGCGTGGAACGCTCATCAACTGGTAATTCGCGAGCAGCCGCTGAACCAGGTGCTGGAGCGCCTGGCCCGTCATCATGGCGGTTACCTGAGCTATGACGCGAAGGCCCTGGCCGGCCTGAAAGTGTCCGCGGTGCTGCCCGCCGACGACAGCGAGCGCGCATTGCGCCTGCTGGCGCGCAGCCTGCCGATCCAGGTCGAGCACTACACCCCGTGGCTGACCCGCGTCCGTCTCAAACAGAAATAATTCTCAAACCTTTTTCCACTAATCGTTCGCCGTGCGTCCTTGTACTAGCCAACACCTAACGAGGACTACGGAAGATGTCTGCATCGCTACGCCCCCGCAACGCCAGCAGTGCCCTGGCGCTGGCCATTCACTTCGCCATCGTCGGCGCCCCTTTGTTCACGACCTTGCCGGCCCAGGCCCAGCAACAGGTGCAGCGCTACGACATCCCGGCCGGCGCGCTGGGTGATGTGCTGAGCCGTTATGCCCGCGAATCCGGCGTGGCGATTTCCTTCAATGCCGAGCAAGTGGCACGCAAGCGCAGCACCGGTCTGCAAGGCAGCTATGGCGTGCCGGAAGGGTTCGCCACGCTGTTGCACGGGCAGGGCCTGCAGGCTCAATCCAGCCCTGATGGTTATGTGCTGATCGACGTTCCACAGGTCAACGGCGCCCTCGAACTGGGCGCTACCAGTGTCACTGGCGTGGGGCTGGGGAGCACCACCGAAGGCACCGGTTCCTACACCACCGGTGCCACCAACACCGCCACCAAATTGAACATGAGCCTGCGCGAAACCCCGCAGTCGGTGAGCGTGCTGACCCGCCAGCGCATCGACGACCAGAACCTGCGCAGCATCGGCCAGGTGCTGGAGCAAGCGCCGGGGCTCAACGTGCAGAGCCCGGGCAGCGACCGGCTCTACGTGTTCTCCCGTGGCCTGGCCATCGACAACTATCAGTTCGACGGAATGCCCACCACGTCCTTCGCCTTCAGCCAGGCGCTGCCCCATGCGCTGGCGGACATGGCGATCTATGATCGGGTCGAAGTGGTGCGTGGCGCCACCGGCTTGCTCTCCGGCGCGGGCGATCCTTCCGGCACCGTCAACCTGGTGCGCAAGCGCCCCACCGACACCTTCAAGGGCTACGTCAGCGCCGGCCTCGGCTCCTGGGACCTGTACCGCACGGAAGTGGACGTCTCCGGCCCGCTGACCGACAGCGGCAATGTGCGTGGCCGGGCGGTGGCGGCGTATCAACAGGGCAACAGTTTCACCGACCACCTGCAGCAGGAAAAAACCATCCTCTACGGGATCACCGAATTCGACCTGAGCGACAGCACCCTGCTCACCGTCGGCGTGGACTATCTGGACAGCGATCCGCGCGGGTTCTCCACTACCGGCCTGCCGCTGCTCGACAAGTACGGCAACAAGCTGCACACCTCGCGCTCCGACAACCCGGCAAGCCGCGACAGCAGCAACCATCAGGAAATCATCAACAGCTTCGCCTCCATCGAGCAGAAGCTGGCCAATGACTGGACCCTGAAACTGTCCACCAGCTACCTCTACGGCACCCGCGACTACGACTCGGTGATCGCCGGCACGTCCACCGGCTTCGTCGATCCGGCCACCGGCAGCGGCCTGAAATACACCGCCACCAAAGGCGAGAACTGGCAGAAGCAGCAAGGCCTCGACCTGATGCTTTCCGGCCCGTTCCAGGCCTTCGGTCGCGAGCATGAACTGGTCATGGGCTTCAACTACCAGAACTACGAAAACCGCCGCAACGGCTTCGGCCATCCCACCGCGTCCGGTGGCAGCAACAACCTCGTCAGTGGCCTGCCGGTGAATATCCGCACCTGGGACAACTACGGCCCGCGCCCGACGTACAGCATCAACCGCGAAGACGACAACTTGCAGCAGCGGCAGAACGGCGCCTACCTGGCGACCCGCCTCAAGCCCACCGATGACCTGTCGCTGGTGCTCGGTGCCCGGGTGAGCAACTACAAATACGGCGCCAGCTACCACTACAACGTCCCGGCCATGGTCTACCTGAACACCGACGATTCGGTGCGGGTCAGCGGCGAGGTCACACCCTATGCCGGCGTGGTCTACGACCTCGACGACAACCACTCGCTGTACGCCAGCTACACCAGCATCTTCAAGCCGCAGACCTACAAGGACCAGAACGGCAAACTGCTCGACCCGCGAGAAGGCGACAACTACGAAATCGGCCTCAAGGGCGAGTACTTCGACGGTCGCCTGAACACCGCTTTCGCGTTGTTCGAGGTGAAGCTGGAAAACGACAACGTGCCCGACGGCATCATCATCGGCACCGACTACGACACCGCCTACGCCCCGAAGAAAACCACCACCCGCGGTTTCGAAATGGAAGTCAGCGGCGAGATCCTGCCGGGCTGGAACGTCGACGCCAGCTACAGCCACTCGCGGGTCAAGGACAGCGAAGGCGAGCGGATCAAGACCATCATCCCGATGGACATCTTCAAGCTCTGGACCACCTACCGCCTGCCCGGCGCGCTGGAGCGCCTGACCGTCGGCGCCGGCGTGAACTGGCAGAGCAACATCCACTTCACCTCCGAGAGCTGGATGCTGCCGTCGCCGTCGACCTACACGCAGGATGACTACGCCACGGTCGGCCTGATGGCCCGCTATCAACTCACCTCCCAATGGTCGGCGACCGCAACGGTCAACAACCTGTTCGACAAGAAGTACGTGAGTTCGCTGGATGAGAACTTCTACAGCGGGAGTTATGGGGCGCCGCGGAATGTGATGGTGACGACGAAGCTGGAGTTTTAAGGGATACAAGGTGCCCTATCATTAAGTGAGGGGCACCGTTATGGAAGGGGCATGTGCTCACAATGATCGTTTTGAAATTCAGTAATTACCAATCAGCTTCATGAGGATAGTGAAAGCCAGTATCCATATCAGGGGGAATATGATCATTAGTCTTGAGGTTTTGCTCCATTTTTCTATGTGGGGTGGAATGTTCTTGATGTCGTCTTCGCATACCCGATCATCAAGTGTGTAGAGGTGCGGGTGGAGAATAATGTGATTCAAAAGGGTTTTCGCGTTGTTTTTCTCGTGTTTGTCTCCATGCGTTATAAGATGCTCGGATAACACTACGTAGCTGCTATTGGGCATCGCCTTGAAAATTTCCCTGTGGTGCATTTCTTCGATTTTTTTGTCTATCTTGATAACTGCATAAAGCATAATAAAGCCGATGCCAATAATGCAAAGCCACATACCTTTTGACCACATCGTCATGTCAATCATGGTGTGTTTATAGATCCTGAATTAAAACGGTTTAGAGTGTGGCAAGTTGCTTTATGTATTTTCTGGCTATAAATATAAGGAAAGCCAGTAAAAACCAGGCGAGTCCAATTTTCTGGAGAGTGTTATCCCTTGCTAGTATGTTTTTTAAGTGTTTTGGGAAGTGCTCGGCATCACAGCGAGAAATAAGTCCGATCGAAATAAATCTGGCCTGAAAGACTGCTCCATGCAAAAGGCTGGGGATAAGTATCCGTCTCGAAAGCCCTTGTGATACGTAGAGTTCCATGGTCGTGGATAAGTCAGGGCTACACTTGATGGATGCCATCATTTCGTTGAGGTACTTTCTCGTGATGTAGATCCGATGAGAAAGTGCGATGACGAACGTGACGGGGATGCCAAAAATTATTATCGAAAATGTTAATGCGGTCCAAATTCCCATGTCAGTCGTATAGGAAGTGGTCGCGAACGGCCTCTTCCACCTCTATGACGATTTCTCCAGTTGCTTGTCCGACAACCGTTCCAAATTCGGCGCCGAAATAAGAAGACGTAGCGACAACGGCTACAGTACAAGCCACATATTTTCTAGGGTTTGGCGCCAGTTTGTAGCAGACAAAAGCGCTTTCTTTCATCGCGGTTTTTGCTGCGTAATAACCGCCTAGAGCCATTCCTGTGAATTTTAATGTTTCCGTTATTTCGGCTTTTTTACAAGTTTCTGTCGAGCCGATGTCGCATGCCTCTTTGATTAAGAGGGCCGATGAGATACCTCCTATACCAATAGCCAGATATCCACCGTGCTTCATATACGTGGTTGCCTTGCTAATGATATTTATGTGCTTGGAATATCCTGGAATTTCCCCGGGGCCGCCTGCCTTCCTCCAGTGATGCACAAGGCTCTTGCTTGAAATACGCAAGGATTTTTGTAGTTTTGGGTGGTTGCCCAACGAGAGAAGGCTGCGAATTTTTGAGGCGTTGAGCAACTTGACGTTGAGCTCATCAAGAATAACTTTTCGCTTGCTGAAAAATTCCGGTACGTTGAGACGGCCATAGCTGCGATACGTATCGACATACAGCGCCTCGAGTTTCTGCAATGTACGGGTGATTTCGCCCATATGTTTTTCCATGCCGGCAGCAGTAACACCGGTCCAGGTTGAAGCACTTCCAAGAATCGCCGCGATTTGGGACTGATGTTCCGTCATGAAATCCGCGTCCGCTGGCGTCAAATCAGCCAACGCCACGGCAACCTCCTCCGCCGCTTCCATCAAATGTGCTTCTTCCCGCCTGCACATGTAATTGCGTGGGTCACCAAGCACCACCAACTGCCCGGCTTTCACGATGTCGTTCCCAAGGCTGCCATTTAGCCCATTGAACTTGCGCATCACCTCGGGGGACGGCGTATTGCCAAACAGTTCGGTTTCCAGCGCGGAGCGGCTGATGGATTTCTGCACGATGTAGAAGCCGGGCTCGGCGGGATCGTTATCGTCTGCGGTCGAGACAGCCGACGCGCCGGACACGGAAGAAGCCGAGCCTGCGGCGGTAGCCGGTGGGGCGAACGGCTGTGGGGAGGAGGGGCCTGCGGTTGTTTGCAAAGGGTTTGCCACTACCGACCTTGCCGCCGCCTGCTCCTTCAGCGCGATCAGCCGGTTGCTGCCCGCCGGGCAATCGCACTGAATCAGCGCGCCGTGCAGCGCTGCGCGCTTGCCGTTCCAGAGGATGGTCGGTGCGGTTTCAACGAGGGTGCCCACCTTGCCGCATTTTGGGCATTCGGTGGTTCTGTCGCCGAGGCGCAGTACGCCTCGGCCACCCTGGGTGGAGTAGGGCAGGCTGCCGAGGCAGATGGCGCCCGTTGTGGTCTTGTCACCATGAAGGCCGTGCCCCAGGCCGTTTACCAGTACGCGGGCCATGGCTCAGTCCTCCGTCACATACACGCCATCGGAGGAGAGCAGGCCCTTTCTCGAGATGAGAAAGACCTGGTCCTGCAGGGTGTCGATGATTTCGTCGCCGTTGGCGAGGCGGCTGCCGACCACGGCGATGTGGCTTCCTTCCTCGAGGCTGTGGGGCAGGATTGCTGCGCTGCTGCCGTCCGAGTATTCGGCGACATCTCCAGCCTGGGCAACGCCGACCTCCAGGCCGTTGTGCAATGTGATCCGCATTTCGCTGGTTGTCTTGCGAATGACCCCGCCCTTGCGGGTGCGGCTACCTTCGCAGGCCAGGCGGTGGATGGATTGCGCCGGATGGGTCTGGCAATACTCGTTCTGCTGCAGCACCTGATCGCGCACGGATTCGGCGAAGGTTACGAGGGTTTCAGGAGCGTTGGGCGATTCGTCGAGTGACTGCAGAAACTCTGCAGACACTTCGTTGGTAAAGCGAGGAGTGGTGCTGTCCACGGTGCTGCTCCTTGCAGAGGGTCCGCTTGTTTTTCTGAATGAAAAAACAGCGGTGCCTGTCGGTTGGGAGCCTGCAACCCTGGAGGTTTGGTTAGCGGAAAGACATCAGACGTTTCCTAAAAGGTGATAGGGATTTTTTGATGGTTAATGTGGGGCATGGATGAAAAATAGACATCCGCCTGTGGGCATCTTCCGCATCTTTAGTCAGAATACGCGACAAAGAAACATTCTCATTTGCAAGGTGCCCCCATGCAGGCCGCTGCTTTCCCACGCGCTCCGATCCGTATCCTCGCCATCGAGGACGACCCGGTGTTGTCCGCCCATATCGACAGCCACCTGGGCCAGCGCGGGTTTGCCGTGACGGTGCGGCATGACGCCAGCGACGTGGTCGAGCTGGTGCGCGACGGCGCCTATGACCTGGTGCTACTGGATATCCTGCTGCCCGACAGCAATGGCCTGGAGATGCTCGCCGAGTTGCGCCGCCGCCAGCGCGTGCCGGTGATCCTGATGTCGGCGCTGGGGGCCGAGCAGGACCGTATCGTCGGCTTCAGCCAGGGCGCCGACGACTACCTGCCCAAGCCGTTCAGCATGGGCGAGATGGATGTGCGCATCGACGCGATCCTGCGTCGCGTGGCCTACGAGCGTGCGGACCACAGCGGCCATGAGGCGTTGGGCCAGGCGCTTGACCTGACCTTCGATCCGCTGCGCAGCGATGTCTGCAACAACGGTGTCTGGGCGGATCTCACCAGCACCGAATACCGCATCCTCGAAACCTTGCTGCACTCGCCCAACGAGGTGCTGAGCAAGACCTTCCTTTACCAGCAGGCGCTGCACCGGGCCTATTCGATCCACGATCGCAGCCTGGACATGCACGTCAGCCATATCCGCCGCAAATTGCAGTCCATCGGCTACAGCGCCGGCCGAGTGGAGACGGTGCGTGGCGCCGGTTATGTGCTCAAGCGCGTGACGCCATGACATTGCCCAACCGCCATTCGCTGTTCTGGAAACTGGTCGGCGGCATTGCCCTGCTGAGCCTGCTGATCATCAGCCTGCACGTGGATGTCAGTCAGCGCATCGAGATGACGACCGCCAAGTTGCCCGAGCCGACCCGGCAGATTCTCGCGGACTACGCCCGCGAGGCGGAGAGCGCCTGGACCGAAAACGGCACGCCCGGGGTCGATGGGTTTCTGGCTTCGTTGAGGGCGCGAGAAGGCGTCTGGGCGGCGGTGGTCGGGCAGCATGACCTGTCGCTGTCATCGCGCCCGTTGCGCGGGCGCGAGCGCAAGAAACTCAACTTCATGCGGCCGCTGGACTGGTCGGTGGGCCGGCCCGGTGGCACGCCGACCTTTTACATCCCGTTCAGCGACAGCGAAGCCCGGCTGGTGATGGACCTGCCGCCGCGCCTGGACCCGCGCAAGTACAACCACCTGTGGCGGCTGCTGCTGGAGCGGCTGCTTCCGGCATGCCTGGCGCTGGGTCTGGGCGTGTTGCTGTACCGCACGGTGATCGCGCCGATGGTGATTCTGCGGCGCCAGGCCAACGCCCTGAGTGCCGGCAATCTCTCGGCCCGGGTCGGCGCGCAACTGACCCGCCGGCGTGATGAATTGGGCGAGCTGGCGCGGGCTTTCGACCACATGGCCGGGCGCCTGGAAAGCACCGTCGATTTTCAGCGGCAGTTGCTCCGCGACCTGTCCCACGAGCTGCGCACGCCCTTGAGCCGCCTGCGCGTCACCGGCGAGCGCGAGCAGGACACCGCCGCGCTGCGTCAGCGTCTTGAGCGGGAAGTGCAAAGCATGGAGCGGCTGATCAACGACACCCTGGAGCTGGTCTGGCTCGACACCGAACGCCCGCTGCTGCCGCTGGAACCGGTGGATATCGGGCGCTTGTGGGAGGTGCTGTGCGAGGACGTCTGCTACGAAAGCGGCTGGCCCGCCGAGCAATTGCACAACGAGCTGCCCGCCAGTTGCACCGTGCTCGGCAACCTCAACAGCCTGGCCCAGGCGCTGGAAAACATTCTGCGCAACGCCGTGCGTCATTCGCCGCCGGGCGGGATCGTGCGCCTTGGCGGCAACCGTGATGGCGACGAGTGGCACCTGTGGATCGAAGACCAGGGCCCGGGCGTGGCGCCGGCCAAGCTGGAAAGCATTTTCCAGCCTTTCACCCGGCTCAACGCCGCGCGTCCGGGCGGCGATGGTTTCGGCCTGGGGCTGTCGATTGCGCGCAGTGTGGTGCAGTTGCAGGGCGGCGAAGTCTGGGCGCAAAACCGCACGCCAGGGCTGCGCGTCAACCTCAGGCTGAGAAGTGTATGAAATGTAAAAAAGATTTACTCTCATTTACGAATCTATAGCATTCGCGCTCGTCCCGGGCAGACCTGGGGTGAGTCGGATGTCATCGTTTTTCCATTCCTCTCGCTCCTTTTCTGCAGGCCCTCATTGCGAAAGGAGCGTCGTCGATGCAACCCCGATTCAAGCTCAATCACCTCTGCCTGGCCCTGTTGGCCGCATCCCCTTCGACCCTGCTGGCCGCCACTGACGCGCAGACCGGCGAGGCGCTGGAGCTGAGCGACACCCATGTGGTGGCCACCGCCGCGGAAGAGCTGAAGCAGGCGCCCGGCGTCTCTCTGATTACCGCGGAAGACATCAAGAAACGCCCGCCGGTCAACGACCTGTCCGAGATCGTCCGCAAGATGCCCGGCGTCAACCTCACCGGCAACAGCGCCAGCGGTACCCGTGGCAACAACCGGCAGATCGACCTGCGCGGCATGGGCCCGGAAAACACCCTGATCCTCATCGACGGCAAGCCGGTCACCTCGCGCAACTCGGTGCGCTACACCCGTTCCGGCGAGCGCGACACCCGCGGCGACAGCAACTGGGTCCCGGCCAACGAAGTCGAGAGCATCGAAGTCCTGCGCGGCCCGGCCGCGGCGCGCTACGGCTCCGGCTCCATGGGCGGCGTGGTCAACATCATCACCAAGCGCCCGACCCAGGCCCTGACTGGCAGCATCTCGGCCTTCACCAACCTGCCCGAAGACGATGCCGAAGGCGTGACCAAGCGCACCACCTTCAGCCTCGCCGGCCCGCTGACCGACTCGCTGACCTTCCGCGTCTACGGCAACCTGAACAAGACCGATGCCGACGACGCCGACATCAACCAGGCCCACACCGACACCGCGTCCGGCGCCTCCCTCGCCGCGGGCCGCGAAGGCGTGCGCAACAAGGACGTCAACGCGCTGCTGAGCTGGGCGCTGGACAACCAGCAGACCCTCGATTTTGAAACCGGCTTCAGCCGCCAGGGCAATATCTACACCGGCGACGTGGGCACCGGCGGCACCGATTCGCTGACCCCGGGCAGCACCGTCAACCAGTGGCTCGGTCGCGAAACCAACACGATGTACCGCCAGAACTTCTCCGTCACCCACCGTGGCGACTGGGAGTTCGGTACGTCGCGTGTGCTCGCGCAGTACGAGAAGACCCGCAACGACCGCCTGCTGGAAGGCCAGACCGGTTCGGTCGACGGCGATATCAGCGGCAACGACAAGTCCCTGAGCACCTACGACAGCTACCTGGTCCAGGGCCAACTGGACATCCCGCTGCAGGTGCTGGTGGCGCAAACCCTGACCCTCGGCGCCGAGTGGAATTACCAGGAACTGGATGACCCGAGCACCATGAACCGCGCCATCGGCACCACCCTGCCGAACTCCGCCGCGGGCGCGCGGGCCACCGACATGGATTCCACCATCATGGCGGTGTATGCCGAGGACAACATCGAGCTGACGCCCAACTGGTACCTGACACCGGGCCTGCGCCTGGACCATCACGATCAGTTCGGCGCCAACTGGAGCCCGAGCCTGAACACCTCGTACAAGCTCACCGACGACATCACCCTCAAGGGCGGCGTCGCCCGGGCCTTCAAGGCGCCGAACCTGTACCAGTCCAACCCCAATTACCTGTACCGCAGCAACGGCAACGGCTGTGCGCCGAGCCTCAGTTCCAACGGCTGCTACGTGCTGGGCAACGACAACCTCGACCCGGAAATCAGCATCAACAAGGAGCTGGGCATCAGCTTTGCCCGCGACGGCTGGAGCGCCGGCCTGACCTACTTCCGCAACGACTACGAGAACAAGATCGTCTCGTCCAACGACCTCGCCGGGCGCACCTCGGCCAACGAAGCGATCCTGCGCTGGGACAACGCCAAGGACGCCGTGGTCAAGGGCTGGGAAGGCAACGTCGGCGTGCCGCTGCTGGGCGAGGCTGGCGAGATCCTGAGCTGGAACACCAACTTCACCTACATGGATTCCAACGAAGACAGCGACGGCAACCCGCTGTCGGTGGTGCCGGAATACACCGTCAACACCATGCTCGACTGGCAGGTGACCCAGGCCCTGGCGCTGAGCCTGACCGGCACCTACTACGGCAAGCAGGAGCCGCGCCGCTTCAACCCGACCCGTGACGTCGACGTCACCGCGCAGAACGAGCTGAAGACCCTCGATCCGTATCACGTCTGGGGCGTTGGCGGCACGTATGAAGTGAACAAGAACCTGTCGTTCGGTGCCGGCATCAACAACCTGTTCGACAAGCGCGTGTACCGCGAAGGCGCGGGCACCAGCTCGGGTGCCAGCACCTACAACGAACCGGGTCGTGCGTTCTATGCGTCGGTGACGACCAGCTTCTGATCAGAGACCTTCAAGGCCAGCGGGAAACATGAGCCCCCCCATGAAAACAACAACCTTCTCCTGGCCCATGCTCTCCCGCATCGTCGCCGCGATTCTGGGCGGTTACGCCTTTACCTATGCCTTCACCGCCGCACTGGCCCGGCTATTGCCGCTGGACAAGGTCGACGCCCTGATCAGCGCCAGCCTGCTGTCCTTCGCCGTCTACACCGGCGTCATCCTCTGGGCCTTCGCCTGCCGCAGCGCTGCCCGCGCCTGGGCCGGGCTGGCGCTGGCAGTGCCGTTGGCGGTGATCGGCTTCTGGCCGCAACTGATGGAGGCCCTGGGATGAAACCGAAGACCATCACCCAATCGCTCTCGTGGATGCACACCTGGAGCGGGCTGATCTTTGGCTGGGTCCTGTTCGCGATTTTTCTGACTGGCACCCTCGCGGTGTTCGACAAGGAAATCGACGGCTGGATGCGCCCGGAAATCCCGACCCACAACCTTAGCCAGGACGAGGCCGTGCAGCGCGGGCTGGATTACCTGCAAAGTAATCATCCCGGCGCCAGCGCCTGGAATATCGGCCTGCCCGGCGAGCGTTCGCCGAACCTCACCGTTTCCGCCGGCGAGCAGCGCCGTGGCGGCGGCACCGCGCTCGACCCGCACACCGGCGAGCTGCTGGACGTGCGCGAAACCGCGGGCGGCAGCTTTTTCTTCCGCTTCCATTTCACCCTCAACCTGCCGCGCAACATCGGCATCTGGGTGGTCGGGCTGGCGGCCATGGCGATGCTCGCGGCGCTGATCAGCGGCATCGTTATCCACAAGAAATTCTTCAAGGAGTTCTTCACCTTCCGCCCGGCCAAGGGCCAGCGCTCCTGGCTCGACGCGCACAACGCCACGGCGGTGCTGGTGCTGCCCTTCCACCTGATGATCACCTACACCGGGCTGGTGATTTTCTACCTGATCTACATGCCGGCGGCGTCCGACGCGCTGTTCGATGGCGATCGCGATGCGTTGAACCGGGCCCTGCGCGGCATGCCGGCGGCGCAGCA